>JAFGSC010000099.1 GCA_016934875.1 Candidatus Atribacteria bacterium | reverse complement strand
TCAACCTTATGAAAGCAAGTGAATATTCCGATTATTCAAATATAATATTTGTATATACATTTTTTGAATCTACTTTGAGCCAATTATGGGTTAATTGAGCCAACTTTGAGCCAACATAAATATTTAAACCCAATCGCCTCCAATTGCATCTCCATATAAAGTTCTATATAAAACATAAACAGCACTAGATCCTTTCGTTCCTTTATTCATCAGTAATTGTTTATCTTCTAATTCTGATAAATCCCTCGTAGCTGTTGCTTTTGACACACTGTACAAAGATTGGTAGTCACGATTTGTAATTTTCCCCTTTTCTTTGACAAAAAGTACAGCTTTAACTTGTCTTTCGTTAAGTCCAAGTGATCCAAGATACTCAGCAAAATAAATGTCTTTTCTGAACTTTACGGTTATATCACTCGAATCATAACTAAAAACAGGTTCAGGTATCCCTGCTTGTTTACATTCTTTTATCATTTTAATTGTCCCACGCCCCCATGATTCAATATAGCCGCTACGGAATAAAGCAATAGCAATGTCAGGGTTGTAAGGTCTTGATGCATGCTTGACAAATAAGTTTCTAATTGTCCAATTTTCAGGGAGTTGTCCTTCATTCCAAAAAATGATTTTATCTCTGTAAACACTAATCTGTATAGGAACTCCACCTGAGTAGTCCTTGTGTGCAATGGCATTCAGTAAAGCTTCTCTTATTGCTTCTTTTGGGTATTCATATTTCTCCACCCTGTTAATGCCTTCATAGCTGATTTCTGCCTTAATGTATTTGGTGAAAAGCAAATCAATAGTTTTCTCAATTTGTTCAAACAAATTTCCATGAATCTCATCCTGAAATATTAATTCATCATCAGACTGAAAATATCCAATTTTAACATATGAACCTGTTACAAAATTTTCAGGAGAAGGATGAAAAAGCAGAATAGCAGCACGTTTCAAAAATTCGCCTTCTTTCAATTGTAGATTTTCAAGCAGGTGTTCATTTGTATCAGTCAAGCTTTCTTCATTAATTCTTTGACTTTTCAAGGCCTTCTTACGGAAAAAGTCAAATGTTTCTTGTTTTAATTCTTTAATTGAGACTTTGGGAATCGGAACTCCGTCCCAGCGTTTCCCAATTTTCTGTAAAAGAAACTTGTCTAGGGCAGCACCTTTCAATTCCTGCTTAGTTGATCCGCTCCGATAGTGATATTGACCCTTATAATTAACCGGATATGGATACGGCTCGATCGTAATTTCAATAAATTCACCCTCCCTTGACTTATGTAAATCTACATCAACCAAAATTCCTAATATGTCCTTCACTTTATTAGGAATATCCTCCATAAGTTTTTTCGCATCTTTCAAACCAGTGACCTTCCCATCATTATCCTTGCCAATAAAAATTATGCCTCCATGAGCATTAGCAAAGCCACAAATCCATTTCAGGTATTCATCCCGCCAGGATTCTTTAAATTCTATATTTTGATCTTCAGACATTTACCTCTTTGGTTAGTTTCTTATAATACCGGTTTCTCTGCTTGAACATTTTCTCGAAGTAATCAATTTTTGAATCTCTGTAATCAAAAATTACTGGAGGATTTCCTGAATGTTGAATACGACCAATATACTGTATCAGTTTTCCTTCGAAAGCGAATGGATATGCAATGATAAGGCATTCCAGGTTATTTAAATCGATTCCTTCACCAAAATACTGTCCGGTTGAAATCACTATTTTAAAATGACCTTGTTTTAGCTGTTCAATTTTACTTTTTTTGCTACTTTCGGAATCTTCTCCATGAATTGTAATAGTCTCATATCGGTCCTTGAGATAGAGATTAAGGATGTCTACATGCGCCTTGCGTTCTGTTAAAATCAGGAATGTTCTAAACCTGCTTGAATTTTTCTCAATATCGTCTAATATGAGAGAGTTTCGGTTAGTATCATGAATCAGAATTCGAGAAATGGTTTCGTATTTATCAATCTTATAATCAAAAGGAGCAAATAATTTTGTCTCTTTGATATTAACCTCGACCTTAGTTTGCTTCTGCCTTATCTGATCAATCTGCCCGACATTGTATAAAATATTTCCTATGTAAACATAGATCAGTTTCTCATCATTGTTTTTGCGTTTAGGAGTGGCTGTAAGTCCGTACAGATAGTATGAATTAAAATTGACAATTGCTTCTCTGAATGATTTTGCAGGAATATGATGACATTCATCCACAATGATTGTCCCAAAGTTGTTGGAAATTTTTTCAGTCTCTTCGCTTCTTGAAAGAGATTGAATCATTGCAACCGTGATTTTTTCCCCGATCTTGAACTTCTGATTTCCGATCTGCCCAATTTCTTTCTTTGGAATTTTAAGGAAACTTTGAATTCTGTCTATCCACTGGTCAAATAGCTGTTTTCTGTGAACAATAATTAAAGCAGGCTGTCTTTTTTGTACTATTAATTCAAGGCCGATTACTGTTTTGCCTGATCCCGGTGGCGAAACAATAACTCCAAAGTCCTTTTCGAGTGTTTTTTCAATTGCTGCCTCTTGTTCAGGTCTCAATTCAATATCTGAATCGAAGTCAACCGAATCAAGTTTTTTCCTTTTGTCAACAATCTTAAAAGGTAGATCTTCCTTTCTGCAAAATGCAATTAAATTTACAGCAAATCCACGAGGCAAGATCACTTCCTCCTGGTTCTCTTCAACCAATCTGAAATACTTTTCAAGATTAAAGGTGGATTTCCCCATGTTTTTCTTTACAAGGTAGTCAGAATTCATGAAGTTCAGATTTTCCCTTATGAACTCAATAAGTTTTCTATTAAGGTGAAGACGTTTCAGATATATTTGACCACTAATCTGAATTTCAATTACCGGTTTTGAATCTCTATCAAAACTAGATTTAAAGAAATCATCTACTTTTTCATTAAAAATGTCTTCATAAATGGATTTAAAATGACCTCTTGACAGCTTAAGAAAGGTCTTAATGATTTCAAACTGGTTGTCGTATGGTAAAAAATTTTCAGGATTCAGGAATGCTGAATTGCCATTCCTCAGTGCATAACCATTGAGCGGAAGTGCAATTAAATTTCCCATACCTTGGCCGGTATGAAAATCCTGATTAGGGAAGAGTCTGTCAAAACTTGGCTCTTTGTCAAAGTGGGAAATAATTGATGCTTCTCTAAGAAGCTCATATAATAGTTTCCTCGTCTGATCTGCCGGATAGTTCTCCTCAAAGAATATCCATAGATGTCCACCGTTTCCTGAGCGGGAACGTTCAATGTATGAAGTAATTTCATACTTTGTACATACAAGATGCAGCTTTTGAATAGAATCTATCCAATTATTGTCATCAAAGTCAGCTGCAATAAGAAATGAGGTATTATCCTCCAGAAGAGAATAGATTCCTATAGTTTCTGTTCCCTGAAAATGACGGTTTAATACTTCATCAGTAAGTGGTTGATGCTCTTTTTTTGAGTAATCCTTAAAACTTCCACCTTTAGATTTGTGTATATTGTAATCACTCCAATCGACTTTATAGGCTGGCATGTAACCAGATTTGCCATCTTTCTCCCACCGAACAGCATATAAGTCTTGCCTTCCCCGAAATAGAATTTTAAATGTTTCAATATTTTCATTCTGACTACTCACTGGGCGACTTTAGCAATTGGTCTGCAAATGTGACAGCTAGAGTTATTTGACTATATGCTCTTAAATAGTACTCCATTTCTTTTAAGGAAGAAATAAGAACTGGACTAATTTCGGTTAAATCTGATTTGTACTTTGTGTGCATTCCAAAAACAATCATTAACAAAAATAACTGTTTTGTACTTCTTTATAACAATATCTGGTTTTCCAAAAATTGTTTTTTTGTGGGTTCTAAATCGGAATCCGTTTCTATATAAGAATTTGTGAACAATCAGTTCAGGTTTTTTGTCAACTTTTTTAATTTGTGACATTATGTAACTTCTTGAGTATTGTTCGAATATGTCTGTCATCTCAAATTCATCTATTCAAATTGCACTCTTTTGCAAGCTTTGGTTTTGGGTTGGATTGCGTAGCTTGTAAATGTGAGCAATTTTCCCCAGTGTTTATTTTAAAATTTTTCGCGCGGGGAAATCTCGATAGGAAGCACCAATTTTTCTAATCATGGTTAAGTTGTCTATGGTGCAGGATTTTTATCGATATTCACTTAACTGTCATGTAATCAATGATTTGCCCATTTATAGAGGAATAATAAGTAATATCGATCCATTTTTGCTGTCAGATATGATTAATCTCAAATAATAGGATATCATACTTATGTAAGCAAGCTTTCAACGGTTTCCTCAAAGCAAAAACCCCCTTGCGGGGGTGCTTGTTTTCTTCTTGATTGTGGCAAGTAACTTTTACTCTAATATTTGTCCCTGACT
>JAFGSC010000098.1 GCA_016934875.1 Candidatus Atribacteria bacterium | reverse complement strand
GGCAATCCCTTTTCTCCTACTATTGAAAGTATTTCCGATAAGGTGAAAACCTTGCCGTGATAATCTGGCAGATAATATTCTTTTGGTTTCTCCCTACCAAACCATAGGGAAATCATGCTATCTGGGTAAGTAAAGCTGACATCATACTCCGTAAAGATCGAGAGAGGTATGCGTATTTCCCCATGAGCACCAGGATCGGGAGCTTGTTTTACCATCCATTTGGATGCCCCAAGCACCATCGGAATCGGATAAGCCTCCCTAGGTCGCCCACCTTTTTTTATGAATTCCTCACGTACCCAATGCTCCGTTTGCCTTCGATTACGCATATACTGAATTGGATCTTTGAATCTGGACCCAAAAAGAGTGTCATCGCAAAGATCTTCCATAATTTTTATGACTTCTTCATCTGGTAATGCAGACAGGCTTCGAAATGGTTTTGTACCATGCTTGTAGTAATAGGTTAGATAATCTATCATAGATTCTCCTTCCTGTTCCTGAGACTTAACATAGGTTTATTGGTATGTGTCAGGGGACAATTCTTTACCACACTTCAAGAATATATATTTACCTTATTGAATCACCGAGAGCGGCTAAGAAAAATTAGCCTTTTCCAATTTTTCTATACCTTAATACTCATACGATAAAAGACTAATAAAATCCTTTTTTTTGTAAAAAATACTTCAGGATAAAAAATTTAAGAAAGTATAGATGAGAAGAAAAAATATTCAGAACCCCATCAGTTGACCGATAGCTACGCTATAGAAAAAAATCTGCTGCTGCTATCGCTGTTTACTTTAAGAAAGAAAGGAAAAGAAAGGATAAGAGAAATAAAAAATGCACTAAGAAGTGAAGCCTTTACATTTAACATGCTATAATTTCTTAAAATATGTTAAGAGCTTGATAGAGAACTTTCTCCTATTATATTCTGACTATTTGAGAAGATATTAGGAACCTGGACTTATCAGACCACTTACGAAAAGTTAGAAAAAGTTAACGAATTATTGAGCTAGTACGACGGTTCTTTTAATACTTTTAAGTGCTTGATATACTTCCAATAAAAGGGGATTAAAATGTTTCTTCGAAGATAAGCTCCAATGGTATGGTCTATATACGATATACTCATTTATCCTTGTTTAGTTTATTTAAACTGTCTGCCTCTTTGCATATTTTTTGGATGATAGAAGCGCGTTTAGCTTCATTATTGATATTTTCCGGGTTCAATAATTCTTTTGCGGCTTCTGAAATAGCAGTTAGCGATTCACCAAGATCATAAGTAAGTGTTTTTAAAAGTAAATCTCTAAGGCGCTCATTTTCTATTCTAGATTCTGCATCAAGTTCAGCGGCTGCAAGATTTGCTCTTTCAACCGAAAACGCTGTCTGTTTTACAAACATCTCAAGCATATGTAATTGTTCCGGATCCACGAACTGTTTATCTTCTTTAGGGAAAACACCCACAACCCCAACTGTTTTTTCTAAACCGTTGAATGGCAGGTAGATTCCGAGTGAGCCAGCTAAGGTATCCATACCTTTTCCTGCAGCTTTTTTATTTTCATATACCCATTGAGCAACAGCATATTCATTTGAAGTTATATTTAGCTCCTTAGTCTGGCCAAAGCGAAGTAAAAGTCTGTTATTTGCATCTGGTGCAAATATAACAACGTTACATTTGAAAAATTCCTGTATATAACCTAATGCAATTTTAAAAAGTTCATCAGGATATGAGGATTTTGACAGGTCACGGGTTAATGCATAGAGAGACTGTGTTCTCTCTTCTTGTAGCCTCATTACAATCGTCTGCCTCTTTAACAGTCCAGTCAAATTGGCTATACTAACCCCCACAAAGAGCATTATTGCAAATGTAATAATATACTGTACATCTGCTACTGCAAAAGTATAAAAAGGAGGCACAAAAAAGAAATCAAAAAATAAAACGCTGAGTAATGAAGCAATTATCGACATCCACCGACCATATCGGAAGGCAACCCATGTAACAGTAAGAAGGTATATCATAATTGTATTTATCACAGATATGTGCGGAAATAATAACCGATTAACTAAAGTGCAAAGAATAACTATCAGAGCAATATGAAATAGGTTTTTCCAAAGAAACGGAACTAAAACTGCATGACTAAGTTTAAAAGTTTCCTCACCTTTAGTTTCACCGCTTAATAAATATAAGTCTATCTCCCCGCATTTATGGGCAATTTTATCAATAACTGAACCAAAAATAATTTCTGATAGTCCTCGTTTCTCTGGTTTCCCTACTATTATTTTTGTAACATTTTTTGAACGTGCATATTGTATTAATGTGTCCGAAATATCAGCACCTGTGAGCGTTATAGTGTCGGCACCCAGTTTTTCTGCAAAATGCAACATTTCGGCTACCCTGTCTTTATCTACCTGCTTTAATGGACGAAAATTCTCAACATAAGCAACTATCCATTCCACTCCTAAATCAGATGCTATGCGCTTCACCGCCCTTATGAGATGGACGGCATTCGGGCTAGAACTTATACCTACTAAAAATCGGTCTCTTGCCTCCCATACATTTGAAACAGCATGTGCCTGTTTATAGGAAAGCATTTTTGCGTCTACATTATGCGCTATATAACGAAAAGCAAGCTGGCGTAATGCGATTAAATTCCCCGGCCGGAAGAAATGCTGGGATGCTCTTTCTTTTTGTTCTCCAAGATAAACTTTTCCTTCTTTTAAACGTTTCAAGAGTTCTTCAGTCGGAAGGTCTACAAGTTCTATTTCATCAGCTTTTTCTACTATGGTATCAGGAATGGTTTCGCGGACTACGACACCTGTAATCTGAGCCACAACATCATTTGCGCTTTCGCAGTGTTGTACATTTAAGGTTGTATATACATCAATGCCTTTACTAAGAAGTTCTTCTATATCCTGCCATCGTTTTAGATGCCGTGACTGCGGGGTATTGGTATGTGCCATCTCATCAACTAAAATAATTTTAGGGTTTCTTTTTAATGCGGCATCAATATCAAATTCCCTTAATTGGATATTTTTATACGGAATTAGTTTAGGAGGAAGGATCTCTAGGCCATCGAGAAGCACTTCTGTCTCAGCGCGTTTGTGTGTTTCCACATAACCAACTACTATATCAATGCCTTCTTTTTTTCTGAGCCTTGCAGATTCAAGCATTCTATAAGTTTTACCTACACCTGCGATTGCCCCGAAAAAAATCTTAAGCTTGCCGCTTTTTTTCTCTTCGGCTTTTATCTTTGCTAAAAGTTCGTCTGGATTAGGCCGTTCTATCTCCATATATTATATAATACCTCTTATTTTATTTTTATACTATCTAATTCCAAATTTAATTCTAACACATTAACCACCGGCTCTCCTATTAATCCAAATATGCGGTGGCTTGTATATTTATTCACTATAGCTTTAACTGTTTCTTCAGTAAGACCACGCATTCGTGCTACGCGTGGAATTTGATAATATGCCCCTGCTATACTAATGTGCGGATCTAATCCGCTTGCTGAAGAAGTGACAAGATCTATAGGGATAGGGTTTGTATTACCCGGATCAAATTCCTTCAATGTGCGAATACGCTCTTTTACCTTATCAATCAATACGGGATTGGATGGACCTAAGTTCGATCCTGATGACGAAGAGCCATTATAAGTAACAGGTGAAGTTCCTGAAATTCGACCCCAAAAATATTTTGGGTCGGTAAACTCCTGGCCGATAAGTGCTGAACCAAGAAATTTATTGTTTTGATATAGCATGCTACCGTTGGACTGATGGGGGAAAAATATATAAGCAACCCCAGTAATAAAGGAAGGATAAAAAATTCCTGTAAGTAATGATAAAATTATGAACAATAAAATGGCTGATCTTATTTGTTCTTTCATTATAGTATATGCAAAGCGGTCAAAATCATATCAATTAACTTTATACCGATAAAGGGAGTGATTATACCGCCTACTCCATAAATCAAAAGATTATCTCTTAAAATACTGCTTGCATTCGCAGGCCTATAATGCACGCCGCGAAGAGCAAGCGGTATAAGAGCTATAATAATAACAGCATTAAAAATAACCGCAGATAAAATAGCGCTTGCAGGTGTATTAAGACGCATGATATTAAGGGCACCAAGTGCCGGGTAAGTACTAATAAATGCAGCCGGAATGATCGCAAAATATTTTGATATATCATTCGCAATACTGAATGTCGTTAGAGAACCGCGTGTCATAAGAAGCTGTTTTCCTATCTCGACAATTTCAATAAGTTTTGTGGGATTTGAATCCAGGTCAATCATGTTTCCAGCTTCTTTTGCGGCTTGTGTCCCTGTATTCATAGCGACAGCGACATCTGCCTGTGCCAGAGCTGGAGCATCGTTCGTCCCATCGCCAGTCATAGCAACAAGCCTTCCGCCGGCCTGCATATCACGAATCAATTTAAGCTTGGTCTCGGGTGTTGCCTGAGCTAAAAAATCATCCATGCCTGCTTCTGCAGCTATTGCAGCTGCAGTTAAAGGATTATCTCCTGTAATCATTACCGTTTTAATACCCATTCGTCTAAGTTCAACGAACCGTTCTTTGATACCGCCTTTTACTATATCTTTTAGCTGTATAACTCCAAGCACATTTTTGTGTTCCGCAACCACAAGCGGAGTACTACCGCTTTTAGATATTGAATTAATAATTATTTTTAATTCTTCAGGAAATGATCCACCAAGTTGTTTTACATATTCTTCTATGGCATCAGCGGCTCCTTTTCTTATTTCTTTGCCATTTCCTAAATCTACCCCGCTCATGCGGGTCTGCGCCGTAAAAGGTATAAATTTTGCATTAAGTTCATGAATATGCCGTCCTCTGATACCATATTTTTCCTTTGCCAATACTACAATACTCCTTCCTTCAGGGGTTTCATCTGCTAAAGAAGATATTTGTGCCGCATCTGCTAAAGATTCAATATTTACACCTTTAGTAGGGATAAAAGTTACAGCCTGCCTGTTCCCAAGAGTTATAGTCCCTGTTTTATCCAAAAGCAACACATCAACATCTCCAGCTGCTTCAACCGCTCTACCGGACACAGCAATCACATTAGCTTGAATCATTCTATCCATACCTGCTATACCAATAGCTGGCAACAGTCCTCCTATGGTAGTGGGTATAAGACATACTAATAATGCGACCAATACAGTTACGGTAATAGGTATTCCACTACCTGCTGTGCTAACGCTATAAATTGAAAACGAAAGAAGGGTTACCGTAGCCAGAAGAAATATTAATGTAAAAACGGCAAGTAGAATACTGAGTGCGATTTCATTTGGGGTCTTCTGCCTTTTTGCTCCTTCTACCATAGCAATCATATTATCTAAAAATGTTTCTCCGGGATTGGAAGTAATACGGATTACAAGCCAATCTGAAAGTATTCGGGTCCCTCCTGTTACAGCACTGCGGTCACCTCCGCTTTCACGTATGACAGGGGCGCTCTCTCCGGTAATAGCGCTCTCATCAACAGATGCAACTCCTTCTATAACTTCCCCATCCATAGGAATTATATCGCCTGTTTCTACGAAAACAATATCTCCCTTTTTAAGCATTGTGGCTGAGGTCTTTTCGTATTCAGACCCATATTTTGGTTCTAATAGTTTTTTGGCAAGGGTGTCTTTTCTTGCCTTTCGTAAATTTGCGGCCTGCGCTTTTCCCCTACCTTCAGCCAAGCTCTCCGAAAAATTAGCAAAAATAAGTGTAAACCATAACCATAATGATATAGCTAAAATAAATCCAGACGGCTCTTCACCACGACTAATAATTGCCTGAATCCATAGACCGGTAGTTAACATACTTCCTATCAAGACAACAAACATAACCGTATTTTTTATCTGGTGTTTTGGATTTAGTTTTTTTATCGAATCTAAAATTGCTGGTCCAATAATAGATAATTCAAACAAAGGTTTTATTTTATGCGATTTACTCATGATTTAAACACCTCTCAGCATTAGATGCTCTACAATCGGACCTAATGCTAGCACGGGGAAAAAAGTAAGCGCACCAACGATTAATACAATCATTACCAAAAATACTATAAAAAGTGGTGTATGTGTAGGAATAGTTCCTTGACTTACAGGAATAATTTTTTTCTTGGAAAGCGAACCAGCAATAGCAAGCATAGGGATAATAAGCCAGTAACGGGAAAAAAACATGGCCAGTCCAAGTGCGATATTATAGAAAAAGTTATTAGATGAGAGACCGGCAAATGCACTTCCATTATTATTCCCTGCTGAAGAGAAAGCATACAATATTTCGCTTAAACTATGCGGCCCCGGATTAAGAACAGCCGCTTTTGCCTCTGGCAAAACAACTGCAACTGCTGTCCCTATAAGAACACACATATGAGGAATAAAAAGTATAAGAGCGGACATTTTCATCTCATAAATTTCAATTTTTTTCCCCAAATATTCAGGGGTCCGACCAATCATCAACCCTGATATAAAAACAGCAACAATTACAAATGCAAACATTCCATACAGCCCTGAACCTACACCGCCAAAGATTACCTCGCCTAATTGTATAAGCCACATTGGAATAAGCCCACCAAGCGGCATATAAGAATCATGCATTGAATTCACAGATCCATTGGAAGCAGCAGTGGCAGCCGTTGCCCATAGAGCTGAATTTACTATCCCAAACCGAGCCTCTTTACCTTCCATATTACCACCCGGTTGAAATGCTGATACATTTTGATCGATATTAAGATCATTAAATGCGGGATTGCCTTTTTGTTCAGAGTGAACGCAGATCAAAAGGCATGGAATAAAAATAATTAGCATTGCCGTTAATATAGCCCATCCCTGGCGTCTATCGCGGACCATATATCCAAAGGTATAACAAAGACCGGCAGATATTAATAGAATTGCTAAAAGTTCAAGTAAATTTGATAATGGAGTGGGATTTTCAAAAGGATGTGAAGAATTAACATTAAAAAATCCACCACCATTAGTGCCCAATTCCTTAATTGCAATTTGAGAAGCAACTGGTCCGAGCGCAATTACTTGTTCTGTAACTGTTTTCCCGTCAGTATCCCTTATTGACTGAAGCAATTCAGCTTTTGCACTTGGTGTAAAAGTCTGGACAACTCCCTGAGACACTAAAACTAAGGATAAAATTACGGATAAGGGAAGTAAAATATAAAGTACTGACCTAACTAAATCTACCCAAAAATTACCGATGGTATCTATTTGTTTTTGAATGAATCCTCTGATTACCGCAATAAGTACTGCTATTCCAGTTGCAGCAGAAACAAAATTTTGCACGGTTAAACCTAGCATTTGCGTAAAATAACTTAAGGTAGTTTCTCCGCCGTAACTTTGCCAGTTAGTATTTGTAGCAAAACTCATTGCGGTATTAAAAGCTAAATCCGGCGCAACTTTTGGCATGGACATTGGATTTAAGGGAAGAAAATACTGAAACCTCTGTAATATATAAACAGATATAATACCTAAAACATTGAATAACATCACTGCTACGGCATATGTCTTCCAGCTCATACCCTGCATAGGGTTTACTCTTGTTAAACGATAGATCCATCTTTCAACTGGGGCAAGTAAGACATTAAGACCAGCGGGTTTGCCTTCGTATATGCGCGCCATATAAATACCAAGTGGTTTGACAGTTAAAAGCAATATTGAAAGGAAGATAGTGATCTGAATTATTATGTTGATACTCATTTGAATATCTCCGGTTTGAGTAGTGCTATTAAGAGATATATAAACAAAAGTAATGCAATAATTCCACCAATCCAATAAATAACGGGCATGATATTTCTCCTTAAATCTTATTACACAAAAGGATAAAGGCAAAAGTAACTAAAGCAAGAAAAAATAATATAACAATAAATAGGATGTCCATATTGACCTCATCTAAATCAAAAAATATAAAAACCAGAGAACACGTCCTCTAGTGTATTCTCTCTCAAACAAGCTTACGAGGTGAGCTGTCGGGCTTGGGCTGAGTCACCCCAATCTAATAAAAATTGATATTAGCCCCAAGATCTATTTTTAGATCCCATCGTGATCCCCCCGTTTTCTCTATATTCTATATTTCTAATATAAAATAAATACCTCAATAATCATTATTTTCAGATCACAATAATTATATCGAGGATCTTATAAAGAGAGTATAAGTATTTCAATGTTCATATAAAGATTGTATAAAAAAAGCATCCGTATGTGAATGAATGCTTATCACTCAAATATGGCTGATAATTACTCATCAGTAAATCGGTATCCTATTCCTACTTCGGTTAAAATGTATCTGGGCTTTGCCGGGTTTTTCTCCAGCTTTCGCCTGATGCTGGCCATGAATACCCGCATCGATTGTATTTCACTATCTAAATAAGTCCCCCATACTTCCTTTAATATATATTTATGAGTCAATACCTTACCAGAATTTTTTATAAGCAAAACCAAAACATTATATTCCATCGGCGTAAAGTGTATATCCCTGCCTTCCAGGGTTACTTTATGCTTCTCTAGGTCAACCTCCAAATCGGCAACTTTGTATATAACAGGAGCATCCTCTTTTTTATTGCCGGTGCTATGACGTAAAACGACTCGGATTCGCGCCAGTAGTTCCTTGATACTGAATGGTTTTGTAAG
>JAFGSC010000097.1 GCA_016934875.1 Candidatus Atribacteria bacterium | reverse complement strand
TTTGGTTAAATTAATTTGGATTTCTAACTGTTCTAAATTAATAAACTTGAGCCGCTTTTTATAGCGTTTATTTTAGAAATTTAGGTATAATAAAACAAGATGATGTTAGCTATCAGCTTATAAAAAGATTAAGCATCCGTGTCTTAGTTGATAGTTTATTGAACAAATCTGAAATAGAACTTGTTTGTAATGATATTATTGAATCACAAAATTATAAAAGGTATGGATACAATGCCGTAAGTTTTTTATTCTATCTGCCCAATACAGATACAAATGGACAATATTCAGCAGCAATGGCAGAATGGGCACCATTTGGGGAATGGAGTAAAGCAGGTCAAATGCTTCCAAGAGACTATTCAAACCATGAGTTTAAAATCACAATTGCTGACGAAGTTAAGCATATAGATAAAACCGGAATCTCACTCGACCAAAGAATGCGAATCTTTTATAACATCGCTGCTATTCAGGACAGTTTAATAGCACTAAATCCCAACGATCCGAGTGTTGGCAAAAAGTCATTGGCCATAGCCGAAAAGAAATATGGCCTCTCATCTAAAGATATCTCTTTAATTTATCTTGAGAGATTGAAAAAAAATTGGCCGATACCGGCTTTATAAATTGAAGAAAGTGGTTAGAATTTTAATATTGTTGCAAGCACTAACAAAAAGCTGCACCGGACTGGAACAGCCGATTCTTTTAAGCAGGTTTGGGGGTGATAAAATACTCTGTTATTTTCATCAGCAAAGCCTGATGCTGTCCCAGCCGGTGAGCACGTTGTTATGTGTAAAAGAGAATAAAGAAGATTGGGAAGGATAGAAAGCAATGGAATTTATCTTGCTAATTTTGCCTTATAAAAAATAGATAACAATTAACTGTCCGTAGGCATTTGTACTGTGCACAATAAAAATACCGATTTAAAGTTAGATGGAGAAGATATGAGTGAATCAAATAAATTCAATTCAGTTGAAGAATATTTTAATGGCCAACCCGAAATGACAAAAACGGCTTTAATTGAACTAAGGAAGTGTATTCTTGATGTTGCTCCTGATGCTATCGAGATGTTTAATTATAACATTCCAGCCTATGCATTAGTAAAAGGTGGAAAAAGAGACCAGCAGATTATGATTGCGGGATACAAAAAACACGTTGGTTTATACCCCCATCCCACAGTGATGGAGAAATTTGATAGCGAACTTGACAAATATAAAAAGGGTAAAGGTTCCGTTCAGTTCCCTCTCGATAAACCATTACCAACAGATCTCATTAAAAGAATGATAAAATATCGTATTGAACTATTAAAATAGGATTAAAATTATGGATTCAAAAAAATGATTATTACAGTAGAAACAAAGATAAAAGCTCCAATTGAACAAGTATGGAAATTTTGGACAACTCCCGAGCATATCATTAATTGGAATTTTGCTACGGATGAATGGTGCTGCCCATCCGCTAAGAACGCTTTTCGATCAGGAGGAGAATTTATATGGAGAATGGAAGCCAAAGATGGAAGCATGGGATTCGATTTTAAAGGCAAATATGACGAAATCGAAGTTCATAAAAGAATAAAATATACATTAGATGATGGCCGTAAAACAGAAATTACTTTTTCATCGATTGGTGATTCTACTGAAATTGTTGAATCCTTTGAAGCTGATAATTCAACCTCTTTGGATATGCAACAAATTGGCTGGCAATCAATATTAAATAACTTTAAGAAATACGCCGAGTCAATATAGTCTTAATGAACTTGTTTGAGAGCGATCTGTTCAGCACATTAAAAAACACATAACCAAAAGCTGCAGCGGACTGGAACAGCAGATTGTTTTGGCCAGTATTTGGGTAGTGAAAAGATTTGTTCCTTGTATCAGCTTCATCTGATGCTGTCCCAGCCGCTGAGCAAATTGTTAGAAAGTAAAAAGCACATTATGAATTACGCATACAAATCTATCTTTTTCTGTACCGTTCTTATTTTATCCTTACGATGCAGTAAGAACATAGCAGACAATACAAAAGAAAAAAGCTTTCAAGAAAAACTATCTGAGAATGTAGTCGTTCCAAACGAGCCAATTAATACAGGCATCATCATTAAATTTTATGAAGATATTTTTCAAACTACCAGCAGAAAGCTAATCATTCATTGCTATACAGAAGAGATATATCCATCTTCCGGATACAAGATTATAAATACTTTTGCAATGCAAGACAGTATTCTAGATATTGATTTTATTAATATTGAGGCACCGGAAGGTGGTATCGCCATTGAGAGCCCAGCATTTACAATATTTGAGATTAGTTCATTGTATTTCGATAACTGGATATTAAAGATTGTAATAAATGGAAAAACAATTCTCGGTCAAATTTCAAATTTAGGCATATCCTATAAAATACAAATTCAACCAAATAATATACTTGCAGTAAAGGACACAACCATATTCAAAGTCCCTTTAAATTTAATTTGGGGACAAACGGAATCAATAAATTCAGAACCATACAAAATGTTTCTTGACTCACTAAAATTTTACGGCGCCAATTCATATGATCTCCAATCTGGTG
>JAFGSC010000096.1 GCA_016934875.1 Candidatus Atribacteria bacterium | reverse complement strand
GGTCCAGCCATGAATTTTTGTCTCACTGTTTGGATATTGCGAAAGGATATACGATATGCTTGACCGGGAATTTGGGTCATATAAACTCTCACCAGCTCCTTGCAGCCAAAAAACTGAGTCTCTAAACATCTGTCTTGCCAGATCCAGATATTCTTGTTTCCCGGTTTTATGATAAACATACGCCATTAAATCAGCCAAAAACCAGAGCCGAACAATTTCACCCCCTTTTCGTTCCCCCCTGTACCAGGTATCAGGTGTTTGTAATGGCATATACCTGCCTTGTTGGGTATATCCACCAAAAAGACATTCATTTTTCAGCCAATTTGCCATTCGAATAAGCAAATTCATAATTTCTATGTCTTGAGTATAATAATGCAGGTAAATCAATGGCTCGATAACATAGCCAAACATGACTAATGATTGATAGCTAGGATCTGGTCCTGAATAACTGCCACCCCAATAGCCTAATGACCCGGTTTGTTTTTCTAAATATAATAGACTATTCTTGCCGATTGCTTTAGCTAATGTTAGATAAGATTTTTCTCCGTTAACTCGATATAGGTTTAATAAATTTAAAAGTGCCCAACCTTGATGTCTAATCTCGTAAATTCCTCCTTGCTCGTTAATAAAATTACTATAGTTATTGAAAGCAGACCTTCCAACCTCTTCTGCTGCTTCTAATGCTAATTTATCCCCTGTTAAAAGGTAATACAAAACAAGACCGCCATTCCAGGTATGGGAGAGTTTCGGTGTATCTTCACCATAAGGATAGTATTTTAAATTTCCATGGCTACTTTTCTCATAGCGTTGTAAGAAATTATTCCATACATGCTCTCCCTGGGAATCTGATCTATCACCATGGTATTGATCAATATCATAGCGATGACGAGCCATTTCTTCACCCATCTCAAAAAATTTGCTTTTACCAGTTCGAATATAATGTAAAAGCATTGAATAGGGCCAATCATAGTGTAGCGAACAATAATTATCGTTACCCCAGGCAAGATCTCCGAAGTGAAACCATCCGTAATAATCCATATTCATTCTGATTCTTTGTTCTCTCTCAGTATAAATGCTGGTGGGAGGACGACTGGGTCCAGGATCTGCATCCTCGGTATACACTTTCGCTCTCTGAATTCGTTCATATCGTTGTATTGCTTCATTAATATCAGGATTAATATGTGTCATATTAGCTGGAGCAATCATTCCCAGCGCTTTGGTGTAACTATACCATTCTGGTGGTGCGTGCATAAATAATGGATTATTAAAGGATTGAATAATGTCTTTTGTATTGGACAAATCCTTAGGCCCGCTATAAAACCGAAACAATAGCTCATAGGTTTTATGTCTGCCACCCTCAAACTGATATGTGTCCTGTGTTGCATTTGAGGGTTCATGGCCAGTAGTAGCCACATTTTCAGGGAATTTTCCTTCCTTTGGCCATAAACCAAGGGAAAGTCTATTCCCTTGAAATTCTATTTTTTTCGGAAAGTTTTGCCAAAAATGTCTGACTGCTACTGTTACACCCTGGGTACCATTATTCATATCTAACCAGCCTGCTGACCTTTGACCGCTTCTTACTTTTGTATAATCAAGATTTATGTCATAGAAAAAATTTTTACTTTCATCGCTTGAATTATTTTTATGGTCCTGGAAGAGAGAAAGCAATTGATTTGAAACTGACACTGAATAGTCTTCCGATGTAAGTTCCTTAGAGCTGGCAAAATTTTCAAACCTTAGATTTAAAGATAAATCATCGAAGTAAAGCCATTGTCTTGGAGCAAATTTATTTTCAGGCCAGTTGCTGTATGCTCCATTATTTTCAAAAGTGAAAAATACTCTTACATAATCTTTATCATCATAGAAATGAAAACGAACCGTATATTGAATATAAGGATAGTTCTGGCTAAAGCGGTGATAAGCGCCAGAATCATGCTTTGGCCCAAGAAGTGCACCATTTTGGGATTTGAAAGCTCCCTTTACTTTTATCACCACTTTGGTTGGACCGTGTTCTTCAATCTTTACCTCTGAAGGCTTTTCTAATGCAGTGAAATATTTAGTTCCGTCTCCATTGGTTACCACGATACCATTTTCTGTTGAAGAGGAAAGAACTGTATTTTGACCTAATTTTACCTGATCAAAAAGATTGAAGTTTAACTTGTTTATTCTTGCCTCGATTTTGCCAGTGTTTACTGTAATATAATGGTCATTTTCAGTAACCTGAATCCCTGCCGATTTTTCAAAATTGTTTTTATCATTAGTAAGATAATATATTACATTATCATTTGCCATTACATCTACACGAGCATCAACAAGCAACCATTTAATGGGTTTGCTTTCATCATCTGGAGTTCCATTCCATCTGGATAAGACCGTGAATTGAGAGGGGACAGTTGTGGCATCTTTTACTTGCCATAAATCAACATTCCCTGAAATGTCATTAAAAGAACTGACCAGTAAAGGAAAATTCTCGCTGATTTGAATTTGAAGCGTGTTTACATCTGTGATATTTGCGTTCTCGGGTAAAGGGATACCAGAAGTAACAGGCTCGTTATTACGATCAACTCCAGCATACTCTTTAATAGAAAGTGGTACTTTAAAATTTTTATTTTGAGCAAAATTTCTATTACTTAATACTGAAATAACAATAAAGCACAAGATGCTTGCGATAAGTTTCTTATTGAAATTTCCCATGAGACACCTATAAAAATTAGCTTCGTCCTCAAAAAAGTTAATTATATTTTTTAAAGAACAATTATTATGCCAATCCAGCTTATTCTAATAATAAATAAAATCCAATTTCATTACAACTTATTAGGATTAAAATAATTAATATATCAAGATTTTTATTAACCATAACACTTACAGATGATTCTTTTAGTTACTTTTATGAACAAGATGGTTAGGTTTTGTCCAATTTTTGTAATTATGGTTTCAAATTTGAACTTGGAGGAATATCGATAGTGAATGAATAATTTCTGAAAAGCCAGTCATTCTTAAAAAAGGCAATTTGTTGCTTGAATCAGCTTTCTTATAGAAGATCTAAAAATCCCTATCCTGGAAAAAATATGTTGAGAATCTTGATTAAGACCATATTTTTTCAAGTCATTATGAATATCGGAAAAAGTGTGCGTTATGAAATTATCCGAATACTTTTTTATAAATGAACATAGTTTCATAAATCTGGAGATAATTACTTTGTTAGGCCGAACATTGTTATATTGAACATCCCTGGTCAAAATAAAACTGAATGAGTGTAAAATTAATACGATCATTTGAGGAATCGAATATAATGATTTTTTAAATAATTTTCGCATTTCATTATAACTTACACCGCAGATGTCAAGGG
The DNA here is from genome assembly GCA_016934875.1 of Candidatus Atribacteria bacterium. Taxonomy (GTDB): domain Bacteria; phylum Atribacterota; class Phoenicimicrobiia; order Phoenicimicrobiales; family Stramentimicrobiaceae; genus JAFGSC01. The sequence continues at coordinate 4,694 of JAFGSC010000096.1, read as the reverse complement.
GTTTTAATCTTCCGAAATCGAAAAATGAAAACTCCATGAAATTAGTAATTGGTAGCTCCAATACATCTCCTATTCGATGAAGATTATTTATTTCTGTCTTTAGATTAATTTCATTAGGATTATGAATAAAAGCCGCATTATAACTGCTATCAAGAAAAATTTCATTTTTGCTGAGAGCTAATAATGTATCATTATTGGCGCCGAAATTTCCCGCCCTGAAAGCGACAGGTTTATGTCCCGTTAGTCTTTCCAGAATTTTTTTTCCATCATTTATAAGCCTAATCTGTTTAGAGATAGAGTAGTCAGAAATATTATCCGAAAATACTTTTTTTATTGGCGTCTTTCCATCCCACAATTTAAAACTTAAATAGTTAGGATGTAAATGAAGTTGAACATCATGCCCTCTTTTTAAGATATATTCACAAACTGCTCTCATATCTTCTTCGCCAAAATAAAAGGTATTAAATACCTCCACAAAAAACGTAGCCTTTAACTGATGCGCATTCAGGATATCAATAATTAGAGGAATCCCATAATAGCTGTTACCGATTTTGCCGAAAATACGTCTTTCGGCCCCTACTGGTCTTAAATCAGAATTCCTAAATGCTCCTCCAATACTTGTCTCAACATCTATTGTAATAAAAACATTGACTTTTTTAAAATTCATACCGCTTATTACATTCTTTTAAGTTTCTTTTTTGCAAAGCCCAACGAGGAAGTTAGTGGTCTAGCCAGTATTAATCCAATATCGATAATTCCAGGCAAAGGATCATCGAAACTTTGAATATGATATTTTACCGATGGATGGAAAGATTTTAAATAATTTATAATAGCTTCTTTTCGCGTGCCAATTAATTCTTTGGTTACTTCGTTTCGCTGTGCGACAAGGCTTTCGATTAACGATCTTGTGTATCCACCAAGCAATCTACATTTAATACCACTTTTATAGTTAAAAACTTTAGCTGGATTCTGTCCTTCTGCCATCTGGTATAGTAAATATGGGAAATCAACTCCTGATTTAACAACAACTGGCAAAGAGCCCCAAAAGCGTCCATTGATCTCCAAAAATTTAAACGCATTATCTCCTGAATGTTTAATATAATCCAGTTCAGCAACTCCCTCCCAGTTTAACTTTTTAAGTAGTTTTTCTGAATAGTCTTTTAGTTGAGGATCTATTGGCTTACTTTCAACATAGACCGGTACACCCCCATTAGGTGGTGAATTTCGCAATATTTTGTACTGACAACAGGCTATCGCTTCACCTTTATGCATCATGATACCAAATCCATTTTCTTCACCACCGCAGTATTCTTGAACGATAGGAAAGTTGCTGTTAAATTCAAAATCATTAAAATATTCTTTAATTTTTTTGAACGATGCAATATACTTAATTCTAAAATTCAATCGCTTTTTATCATCTTTATTATCTATAACAGAAGAAAAAGGTTTAATGATAACAGGGAATTGAAGTTCTTTACATGACTCTATTTTTGATATACCATCAATCATTATCGATTTTGGAACTGGAATTCCCAAACTCTTTGCGATTTCGGTGGTCTTATGTTTATTCAAGGCTATATTTAGTCTTTTTTCATCTTGAATCAATAACCTCGCATATTGTTCAATTTTTTCTCGATGTTTATTTAGCTCAACCAGTATGTTTTCAGCAATAGCGTAAACATAATGAATATTATTTTCCTGAATGATCTTTAAGATGTTGTTAATAAATGTATCATTGTTCAAATTAAAAGGTATAACAAATCCTTTAGTAAGGTATTTAGAATATAGTCCGACATCTGTTTTGTTGTTGCCGATGCCATAGATTTTTATTCCACGCGCACCGAAAGAACGAATGATCGTTAATCCGATCTGCGTGGATACTCCGATGACAAGGACAGACTTATTACCATTATCTGTTGTCGCTCCCACTTTTTTACTCCGCGAAAATTTATTTTATAGCATTTTATTTAAAATTTCAATTAAGAACTTCGGGCTTAACATGTGAAACGACATGCCTGAATTTTCCAGACTTCTCTTCAGCAATATTATCAACATAATCTATTTCGACAGTTACATCTTTGCCAAGAAGCTGCTCAAAGTATTGATTTAATTTATTCTCACTTTTGCAATTATAATCTTCGCTTTTAACGATATTCACGATTAAGCTATTCAAAGTTTTTTGGATGATTTTGAACTGCTGGATGCCCTCGATATCCCTTATCGGATATATAACAGAGAGCGCATGCAAAATATTTCCCTCGGGAGTTAAAATGAAATCAGCGCTTCGTCCCTGTATATTCGTTAATATAGGAAGCACCCTTCCGCAAGGACACATCTCATCAGATCGACTGGCAATATCACCCATTTTGTATCGAATAAAAGGCATTCCGAACCAATTTAAATGAGTGATAACAATCTCTCCTTTCTCACCACAACTAGCGGGCTCTCCTTTTTCATTAATAATTTCCACAATAATATCTTCTGAAACATGAAGTCTATGTTGTGGACATTCATGGGCAATGAAGCCTCCGTCTCTACCTCCATACCCGTTTGCAACCGGACAGCCAAAAGTTTGTTCAATAGTTACTTTTTGGTAAGGATATAGCACTTCTCCTGTAACAAAAATAGTCCTGACCATATTTTGATTTATTTTTATTCCATTTTTTCTCAGGAAGCGACTGAAAAGATAAATTGAGCTGGGATAACCGAAAATGTGTTTGGGTTTATACTTTTCAATCATTTTTGCATATTCAAACATCTGTCGTTCGCCCATTTTGAATGCTGATAATAACTTTGTATTAAGGAACAGATCTCGAAAAGTTTTTAACCTGTCCTGTGTGTTTAATTCTACTGGCGATCCCCAAAAAACAATTTCCTTATCGCCAATATCTATATTCCACCATCGTCTTGCTCGTAAATGAGCCGCCCGATCATGACAAATTCGATCCTTATCAACAAAAAATATTAGTGGTTCACCGGTTGAACCTCCTGTGTTCATACGAAATAACTTCTTTCTTAAACTCGCTGATTTAAATTTTTCCAAATTCCGTTTTATAAGATTCTTTGTAATGAAAGGTAGATTTTTTAAATCCTTAACACTTTTTATATCCTCAGGAATTAATCCAATTTTACAAAAAGAATCCCTATAATAGTGGACATTTTCGTATGCATATTTTAATAACGTTTTTAATTTATTATACTGGTATATTTCCAGGTTTTCTGAAGAAAGCCATTGTGAATTATCTATGGTTTTAAGTAAAGCAAGCGTCTTTCTTCCTAATAAAAACTCATGTATTGGAAATAAAAAGTTCTTAACAAAAAATTTATTCATTTTATTTTATACCCATTAATGTTTAAAATTTCACACTGATTCCATCGCTTGGAGCGATGGAATCAGTATATCAGCGGTTTTATATACTGAAAAATTAACCCTAAACGACTATATTACCTTTGAGATTATATTGATTATGGATTACTTTTTCAAACAGTTGAATTACTTCTTTAGCTACATATTCCCAGGTATTGGATTTTGCATAGTTAATTATTTGTTGTTTATTCCATTTTGTATCCAAACCCTTTATCAAAGCTTCTTCGAGTTCTCTTTCACTATTTAATTCAATTAATATTCCATATTCTGTATCTTTTATTACTTCCGGATTTCCACCAATTTTAGTTGTTACAACAGGTTTCCCACAAGCAAAAGCTTCAAAAAATACATTTGCCCAACCTTCATTACTTGTCACCAAACAAAATATATCAGCAGCATTTATCCAATATCCGATTGCGTCATTTGGTACCTCACCAGTCATCAAGACATGATTTTCTAACGACAACTCTTTAATCATCTTGCGAATCTGTTGTTCAATATTTCCTTCACGGCAAGGTCCCCCAACAATAATATATAATAAATTAGGCTTTTTCTTTAAAAGACTTGGTAAAATCTTTATCACACGATGAAAACCTTTTCTTTCTACTAATCCGCCAATCGAAAGAATGATTTCTTTATCTAAGGGAAGCTCTAATTTTTCTCTCGCTATATTCTTATCTATTGGCTTAAAAAGTGATAAATCAATCCCATTTGGAATAACACTAATATATCTATTAATATTAAATACTTGTATTGCTTTTAATCTTAAATCGTTACTTACACTGATCACTTCGGTAGCATGATTTAATGTATATTTTATTAATAGTTTTCTTATAAAATATTTAGAATAACGAATAACATCAACACCTCTGAGTGTGATAATAACAGGCACATTTAAAGCTTTAGAAATTAAAACGGCTGCCAATCCATCTGGATAAGCAAAATGCGCGTCAATTAATTCAAATTTGAATTCTTTTTTTATTTTTATTACTAAGTAGATAATTGACAAGAAGTAAAAAAAACCATCTAAAAACTTAAACAGACCTGGTATATAAAAAAATCGCGGATGATAAACATCAATACCATCTTGAATTTCTCGTGTTGGTATTAAATTATTGTCAAATTTCTTAAGTAATTTAAGGAACGGAAAAAAAGGAATAGGTGCTATCACTTTAATTTCATTATACCTGGCAACAGCAAACATCCTTTTCTTCACAAAAATACCTAAATTCGGTTCCATTTTATTCGGGAAAACTGAACTTATAACAAGAATTTTCATAATCAATCAAGACAAACTAATTTTAGCTTATTCTTAAATTATTCAAAT
>JAFGSC010000095.1 GCA_016934875.1 Candidatus Atribacteria bacterium | reverse complement strand
TACCTTTCTGATAAGTTTAATAAGATTACTCTTAAAATGAGCTTAGCTTTATACCAATGATTTAACTTTTAATTTTAGTTATAGTTATAAATTTATTCTTTAAAAGAATAGTAAAATTTGTAAGTTTCTAATAGACTAAAAGAACTAAACAATAAATTTGTAAGAAAGAAAATGATATTTTTTTAGACCTTGCAAACCTGCTTTTAAATTGCTATAAAAATAATAAGTATTCCAAATGATTTTATATAGATTAATCAATTTTATTATAAAACTCTTTTGGAGAAAAAATTGGAATTAAAGATTTCGGCTAATATGCTCTATAATTATGTTCAATGCCCACATCGCCTCTATTTGGATCAATTCGAAGACCCCGTCATGAGAGATCCGGAGACAGCTTTTACCAAACTACTCTGGGAAAATGGAATTGATTATGAAAAAAAGGTAGTTTCCGATATGAAAAAACCGTTCTTGGACTTGAGTCGTTATATGGGTATAGAAAAAGAAACCAGAACCAGAAAGGCTATGAATGAAGGAATTCCTATAATTTATGGCGGAAGGATTTCAACAGACCTTTTGGTTGGAGAACCGGATTTGTTGGTAAAGAATGACCATGAATACCTTCCCGGAGATATCAAGAGTGGATCAGGGCTTGAGGGGGAAAGCGAGTCTTCAGAAGGAAAGCCTAAGCTACATTATGCGATACAAATGGCACTATATGTAGACATCCTGCAAAAATTACATTATGCAAAATCAAGGAAATCTTTTATCTATGACATTCACGGCAGAACGATTATGTATGACCTGGATAACTCAAAAGGAAGAAAAAGCCAACTTACTTGGTGGGAAGTCTACCAAAATTCCTTAGAGACTGTCCAAAAAATCTTGGGTCAAGAAATGATAACAAACCCATCGCATGGCGGTTCTTGCAAATTATGTCACTGGAAATCCTATTGTATAAAACAGCTTATCTTGTTAAAAGACCTTACACTTATTCCGGAACTTGGGCGTAAAAAAAGAGAGACCATGGTTGAACAGGTCAATAATTTACTTTTTTTTGCAAAAAAACCTTTATCGGAATTTATCTCGGGAAAGAAAACTGTTTTCGCAGGAATTTCCATCCCAACTTTAGAAAAATATCATGCCAGAGCAAAGTTACTGGCAAAGATTGACAAGGTTCCCTATGCAAAAACCAGGATTAAACTACCTCAAACCGATACGGAATTATTTTTTGATATCGAAACCGATCCCATGCATGATTTCTGTTATCTGCACGGTTTTGTGGAAAGACATCATGCCGATTCGTCAACAGAAAAATATGTTCCTTTCTTTGTTAACAATCTAAATGAAAAAGAAGAAGAAAGAATATTTATTGATGCCTGGCATTATATCAAACAGCATTTTCCGTGTACCGTATACTATTATTCACCCTATGAAAAAATTATCTGGAAAAAATTAGCTCGGAAATACCCGGAAATTATCACTTCTTCTGAGTTGGAATCCTTCTTTAATTCTCCCCTGGTCGTTGACCTTTACACTGATATTGTCAAAAAGCATACTGAATGGCCAACTTTCAGTTACTCCGTAAAAGACCTGGCAAAATTCCTGGGTTTCCAATGGAGAGACAAAAGTCCCTCTGGAGCAGAGTCCATTGAATGGTATCATCGGTGGCTGGAAAATAAAAATCCCGAAATAAAAGATCGTATTCTACAATATAACGAAGATGATTGTATTGCCATGAGGGTTCTCTTGGAAGGAATCAAAAAATTACCATTAAAAACAATAAAATAATTCTTTAAATTAATAATAACTATTTGAAATGATGATATTCACTCACCAAAAATTAAATTTGGCAAGAAAAGTGTAATCTGTGGAAAAAGCACAATTAAAGCCAATACAATCAATAAGGGAAATAGGAATACGGCAGTGTCTTTTGCTACTTTCTCGACTGAGACATTCGCTACGCTGCTTAAAATAAAAAGCACCGTTCCAAAGGGAGGAGTCAGTAAGCCAATCATTAAGTTCAAGATCATGATAACCCCAAAATGAACAGGATCAATCCCAAGTTGATCGATAATGGGAAGAAAAACAGGAACAAGAATATTAATAGAGGCAATTGTTTCCATAAACATTCCTACAATTAGCAGTACTATATTAATTAAAAGAAGGATAAGATAGTAATTATCAGTTAGACCGAGAATATAATTCGATACTGCTTGGGGCACTTTTTCTCTAGCCAAAATCCAGGCAAATAACGTTGCTGCCACCACGATAAACATCAACTGAACAGTGGATACAACGGACTGCTTAACTGCATCCATAAACTGACTAAAACTCATGGATCTATAAATAAAAAAACCTAAAATGATTGCATAAAAAGAAGCAATAGCTGCTGCCTCAGTAGGGGTAAAAATTCCCAGGAAGATTCCACCCAAAATAATAAATATCGTCAATAATGACCAAAAGGCATCAAAAAATGAAAGGATAATATCTTTTAAGCTGGCACGTTTCTCCGCAACTGGTGTACGGTAGTGATCAGCCAATAGATATACCATGACCATTAAACTCAGACCCATTAAGATGCCGGGAACAATTCCAGCAGCAAATAAACGCCCAGTGGAAGTCGAGGCAACGACTGCATAAACTACAACCGGTAAACTTGGAGGAATAATTGGCCCAATCGTAGATGAAGCAGCTGTTATTCCCAAAGTTAGGCTATCATTATAACCTGCTTTTCGCATTGCATCGATCTCTATATTTCCCAAACCACCGGCATCAGCAACCGCAGTTCCAGACATACCTGCAAATATCATGCTGCCCACCACGTTTACATGCCCTAAACCACCCTTGATATGACCTACGATTTTATTTGAAAAATAATAAATGCGGGTTGTTACTCCACTTGTATTCATTAGATTTCCAGCAAAAATAAACAATGGAATCGCTAAAAGCGTGTAAGTGTTAGCTCCTGCTACCATACACTGAACCGCAGCAAAATTTGGTATATCACGTTCTAGAAGAATATATAGTAACGAAGGAATACCAATAGCCAGTGCAACCGGCATACCCAAAATCAGTAATACAAATAAGCCAATAATTAAAAATGCAACCATTTAGTGCACTCCTTTACTCCTTGCTTTTCTCTGTCATTTCGGATAAAAAAAGTTTTTTATAATTTGTCACGACATATTGTATTTCTCGAACTAAGAAAAAAACCATCCCCACCGAAACCGAGATATAAAGGAAAAATTGGGATAATTGCATGGCTTGGGATAAAAAACGACGTGATTT
>JAFGSC010000094.1 GCA_016934875.1 Candidatus Atribacteria bacterium | reverse complement strand
ATTGGTTACCCAGGGAAAAGAATTTGTCTTCCGTACTTGCTTTATCGATCCATTTCAGGGCGAAGTCATGGCTCGCTATACTTTTGAAAACTTGGGAATCAAAAAAGCAGCTCTTTTAGTGGACATTGCTCAGGATTATTCAGTAGGCTTGGCTAATTTCTATAAAAGAACCTTTGAAGAGCTTGGTGGAGAGATTGTAAGTGACACAAAATATAACACAGGAGACCAGGATTTTAGTGCCCAATTAAGCCAAATTATCGCTTCTGGAGCGGAAGCACTCTTTTTCCCGGGTTATTTTGGTGATGTCGCTTTAATTGCCATTCAAGGGAGAGAATTAGGATATACCGGTCAATATTTAGGTGGCGATACGTTACATAATCCTGTTTTAATAGAATTAGCAGGGGAAGCAGCTGAAGGTTTAATTGCCAGTACTTTCTTTGCTGAAGATCAACCGGCTACTCCGGAGTCGGAAAAATATGCTACACTCTTTAGGGCAAAATATGATTTAGCGCCGGATGCCGTATCGATTCTCACCTATGATTCTTACAATTTAATGCTTGATGCCATTGAAAGAGCCGGTTCATTTGATCCGGTAGCCATTAAAGATGCCTTGGCTGCAACTAAAAATTTCCAGGGTGCAGGTGGTTCCGTTACTATTAATGAAACCGGGGATGCTATCAAACCTGCTGTTTTGGTTAAAGTGGTAAACGGTGAGTATAAATATGAGACTACCGTTAACCCTTAAAATGAATCAATGATTAATCAAATTGATAGAAAAAGAGATAGGACTTAACCCTATCTCTTTTTCCTGTAAAAAAAAGAATTTTTTCAAAAAAATTTATAAGTTTATAGCTCATTATTTAGCAATAGCAATTCTAATAATAATTAGGAGAATTCTATGTCACTAAATTTATTCCTGCAGAACGTGGCAAATGGTTTATCCTTGGGAAGTTTATATGCTTTAATCGCTATAGGATATACCATGGTTTATGGTATTTTAAGATTAATTAATTTTGCCCACGGAGAAATCTTCATGCTGGCACCATATTTTCTTTATTTTGGAGTCTTAATTTTTCATTTACCCTGGTGGACATCAATTATCGTGGCCATCGCCTTAACTGCCATGACTGGGATGATGTCCGAAAAGATTGCTTATAAGCCCTTGCGGGATGCCCCCAGAATATCTGCCTTGATTTCAGCCATTGGTGTATCGTTTTTTCTACAAAATTTAGCGATCGTTGTTTTTTCCGGCATTCCAAAGTCTGTTCATCGTCCTGCATTTTTCACAAGGTTATATCAGTTTGGCGAGATTCGTATCCAGTCAACTCTTTTTGCATCAATCATCGTGTCCTCTATATTTCTTACCCTGTTATTATATGTTGTTTACAGAACAAAGACGGGTCTGGCTATGAGGGCAATATCTGTAGACATTGAGACATCAAGATTAATGGCGGTTGATGTGAATAAAGCCATATCGATAACCTTTATCATTGGTTCTGCCTTGGCGGCTGTGGGTGGTATTTTATGGGGCTTACGATTTCCTCAGTTATTTCCTACCATGGGTATGATACCGGGTTTAAAGGCTTTTATTGCAGCTGTAGTAGGGGGAATTGGCAATATACCGGGAGCAATGCTAGGTGGTTTAATTTTGGGTATGACTGAAATATTGTTTGTAGCTTTTTTACCGGCAATATCGGGATACAGAGATGCCTTTGTATTTTTAATTCTAATTTTAATCCTGCTGTTTAAACCTGATGGTATTTTAGGTAAAAAGGTACAGGAGAAGGTGTAGCCAATGAAAAAACAAAATGACAAAATATTTACCATCATCGCTTTAATTGTATTGGGAATAATAGTTTATCTTGCCCAAACATATTTAGATGCTTATAAGATAAGAATTCTTAATCTTGGAGCAATCTATGTGACGCTGGGTGTTAGTTTGAACTTAATTTATGGGTTTACAGGTCAATTCTCCCTTGGCCATGCTGGCTTTATGGCTATTGGTGCTTATGTAACTACTTTATTTGTGCTTCCCTCCTATTATAAGGAAATGATTTTTATACTTGAACCTTTAGTTTGGCCATTTACAATCATTCGTGCACCTTTTATCGTTGCCCTGTTCTTAGGTGGATTATTTGCAGCTGCAGCTGCATTTATTATTGGATTACCTGTGTTAAGACTAAAAGGAGATTATTTAGGTATTGCTACTTTGGGCTTTGCGGAAATTATTCGAATTATTGCTAATAATTTACCCCAGGTAACGAATGGTGCATTGGGAATTAAAGGAATCCCGGAATATACCAATCTTTGGTGGTCAGTAGGGGTAGCAGTGTTTACTATTTATATTATAAAGGGATTAATCAGTAGCAGTTATGGCAGGGCACTGATGGCTATCAGGGAAAATGAAATAGCCGCCGAGGTAATTGGAATTAACTTGACCTATCATAAAGTTATGTCATTTACAATCAGCGCTTTTTTTGCCGGGGTTGCCGGAGGATTATTTGCTTGTCTCTTGACCACCATAGACCCCAAGGCTTTTATGTTTATCATGACCTTCAACATTTTAATTGTAGTTGTCATGGGCGGTTTAGGTAGTATTACCGGAACAGTTATCGCTGCCTTTTTATTTAATTTTTTACTGGAATACCTGCGTCCCATAGAAGCAGGCTTTGAAATTGGGCCGGTGAGTATGCCTGCAATACCTGGCTTAAGGATGGTTACTTTCTCGGTACTGCTTTTAATTATTATCTTATATAAACAAAAGGGATTACTAGGAGGTTTGGAATTTTCCTGGAGGGGATTTTTTCAGTTTTTTAACAGGTTTTTCACAAGTAAAGGTTCGTCTGAAGGGAGTGCTATGTAATGGAAGAATTATTAAATATCGATAATATCACGATAAGGTTTGGCGGTTTAACGGCTGTGAAAAATTTCAAGCTGAAAATTCATCCCGGAGAACTCATTGGATTAATCGGTCCCAATGGTGCCGGGAAGACAACTGTTTTCAATATGATTACTGGGATATATACTCCAACAGAGAATAAAATTTATTTTCAGGATAGAGACATTACGGGGATGAAACCTGATATAATTGCCAAGGCAGGTATTGCCCGTACTTTCCAGAATATGAGACT
>JAFGSC010000093.1 GCA_016934875.1 Candidatus Atribacteria bacterium | reverse complement strand
TTTTTTATCCGTTTAATTAAGATGCCTGCCCTTTTTGTTCTTGGACTTTGGATTGTATTTCAATTATTTTATGGCTTTACATCGTTTTCGTTGCAGGGAGATAATTCAGGAGTAGCGTGGTTTGCACATATAGGTGGTTTTTTAACAGGAATTGTCTTAACCAAATTGTTTAAGCCAAGAAAATTCTCTTTTTAACCAAGGCTGATAAGTTAAGAAATATAATGGGTAAAAAAGAGTATTTTCTATCGTATAGTAGCTGTGCTTTGATTAATTTTTTGGGTTACGATATAATTTGATATGGATTTTTAATTGCATTTTTCTGAGATTTTTTTGCTGTTTGTTTTCGTAAGTCGATATCCTTAAAATTTTGGAAAGGAATGTCAATGATTACCACTGTAACATTAAATCCGGCGATTGATATCACGCTGGAGCTGAACCAATTTATTTTAAATGAGTACAACCTGGTTCATCAAGTTTCCAGAATTCCTGGCGGTAAGGGAATCAATGTATCAAAAGCAGTTAGAGCCTACGGGTCTGACACAATGGCCTTAGGTTTTTTAGGTGGAAATACTGGGCATCTCATTGCAGATAAACTCAGGGATTATGGTATTATTACGAATTTTTGGCATATCGAAGAAGAAACCAGAACAAATATTATTATTGTTGATCACAAGAATCAAACACATACCCTCTTGAGTGATCCAGGCCCAAAAATTTGTAAAAGGGATCTTGAGCATTTTAAATCAATTTTTTCAAGAGTCATGTCTCAGAGTAAAATCGTGGTGATTTCCGGTAGCCTTCCTATTGATGTAGACAATGATATTTATTACCAATTGATAGAATTAGCCCATCAGAAAAAAGTGAAAGCGCTGCTCGATGCTTCCGGAATTGTTTTTGAAAAAGGTTTGGAAGCGAAGCCAATATTAGCAAAACCGGATTTAAGGGCTACAGGTAATCGGGTATTTGACAAAGTCATCGATGATCAGGAAACTGCAATTAAAATAGCCCATGAAATTATCAATAGAGGTGTCGAAATCGCAGTCATTTCCTACCAGGATACCAAGGATATTATTGCCACAAAAGAGGAAGTGTGGCTTGCTGAGACGATCGATCAAAAGGTTGTTAATATCATTGGTACAGCAGAAGCAATGTTGGCAGGGTTTGCTATTAAACTCGTCCAGGAGGAAAAGGAAGAGACGGATAAAGTCATTCGCTTTGCAATGGCTTGCGGGTTGGCCAGCGCTTTAACCGAAGAAGAAGAATTTCATACCAGAGAAGACATTGATCGATGTCTTCCCTATATCAAAATAACAAAATTGAAATAAAGAAATCAATGGAATAGTAGGTGAAGAAAGTGAAAGTAAAGGATATCATGTTAAGAAATACTGCCAGCGTATTACCAGAGTGCAACCTGGAAGAAGTAATCAAGATCATGGCTTTGCAGCGTATGAATGGTATTCCGGTAGTTGATGAGAATCAAAAAGTGGTGGGCTTCATTTCTAATCACGACATTATCAAAGCATTACTGCCGAATTACCTCGGCATTATCAATAGCAATACGTTTATCACTGAATTTATTCACCTTTCCAAGAAGTTAAGGGAATACGCGAATCACAAGGTAGAAGAATTCATGAAAAGAGATATCAAGACAGTCAACGAAGACGATAACGAGGTTATGGCGGCGGATATGCTGATACGCTATAGGATTCACCATCTACCAGTTATTCGCAATGGCTATCTGGTGGGAATTGTGACCATGAAGGATTTATTAAAAGCAATGCTTGAAAATAAAGAAAATCAAGAGAATGAAAAAGTAGAGGTAAAATGAAAAAGGGTTATCTTATCACGCTGGAAGGATTTGAAGGCTCAGGAAAGACAACGATCGCTCAGCGTTTGCATCAAGTTTTTAAAGATAGTGGCTTTCCTGTTTTTTTGACTAAAGAGCCTGGGGGGACTTTGGCCGGCAACAGAATCAGGGAAATACTGTTGGAAAGAGAAAGCGAAGGATTAGGATTTAAAGCTGAGCTCTTGTTATTTGCTGCCTCAAGGTCGGAAAATGTAAGAATCAATATCAAACCTGCTTTGCAAAAAGGATCCATTGTCATTTGTGATCGTTATTATGATTCTACAACCGCGTATCAAGGATATGGCCGCGGTATCGAATTAGAAACCATCCAATATCTGAATCATTTTGCAGTTGAAGATGTCATTCCGGACACAACTTTCTTTTTGGATGTCGACCCTGCAGTTGGGTTACAGCGATCAGCCCTCTTTAATCAGGGTAAGGAAATGCGATTCGAAGATGAATTTATTAATCAGAAGAAGATTAACGGTAAATTGTTTTTAGAAAGAGTAAGGGATGGATATTATCAAATTGCCCAGCAGGAGCCTGAGCGTATCCAGGCCATTGATGCAAATCGAGATATCAATTTGATTCTAAATGATATTATTAAGATATTGAACGAAAGATTATCGGTAAGATTTCACAAGAAGCTGTTACCAGCATAGAAAGAAATTTTTTAAAAAGGCGAAACGATTTTATTATCGAATAACATGACTGATTTTAAGGAAATTATAGGACATCAAAGTCCGATTAGAATAATAAAAAATATGATTAAACTTGACCGGATTGGGCATGCTTATCTTTTCACAGGTGAAGAAGGCATCGGGAAGAAATTAATCGCGATTGCCTTTAGTAAGGCAATGAACTGTACCCATCTTTCCAAGGATCAAGATCCGTGTAATCACTGTTTATCCTGCCAGAAAATCGAGTCGGGATTGAGTCCGGATTTTCAGATTATTTCTCCTATCAATGATTCGATTAAAATTGATCAAATCAGAGAAATTAAAAAAAATATTTTTTTAAAACCACTGGAAAATAGAAAAAAAATCATAATCATTGATCATGCTGATTTAATGACGATTGAAGCTTCTAATTCTCTTCTCAAGATTTTGGAAGAACCTCCCGAATTTGCCGTTTTTATTTTGATTTCTGCCTTTCCAAAAGCATTGTTACCCACGATTTTATCTCGCTGCTATCAGATGATGTTTAAACCATTGGAAATTGAACAGCAATTAGACATTATCACCAGAAACTTGCCGTCATTGCCCATAGAACAGGCTAGAAATTTTATGAAAATATTTTTTGGAAGCCCAAGGAAAGCAATGGACTTTTTTAATGATCAAGATAAAATGACCTTTAAGGATCGGTTTGTTGAAATCATTACCAAGACAAAACCGGG
>JAFGSC010000092.1 GCA_016934875.1 Candidatus Atribacteria bacterium | reverse complement strand
TGTAGGCGATAATCAAAAGAACCCCAAAAATAATAATGAAATTTATTAATTTTCAATAAGAATTACATAACCTGCATTAATACCAACCAAAAGTATTTCTCCAACTTTATTTTCTTATTATCATCCGAGAAATGATTTAATCCAGTTATAAGCAAATAAAGCAAATATTAGTAGTCGCAGAATTGTTGATAGTGTGGAAAACTCGCCCATGATTGTTGAATTACCATAATGTTTCTGAGTTTTCCAAGCAACTGTGGATAAGTCCGCAAAAAATATCTTAATACCTTAGGGTTTCTTGGACTTATCCAAGCGATTGTGGGTAACCTGTGGGCAGCTTGCTGTCCATCAGGTTATCCACATGAGCGGCAGGTGCGGCACTATCAACAATTCTTTCATCCTAATAAAAAATCAAATTATAAATCAATTAAAATTTTGCTACCATTTTTTAATATGGATTTTATTTAAGCATAAATACATTTTTTCAATCTTTTATAATCAAATATAGAAATTGGGTTTACACTTTTTATATGAGAAATAAAAGAAAAATACAACAAAATAGATGTCCTCATTGTGGTAAATTTTTCAAGCCAGATAATCGAACCAAAGATTGGCAAACAAGCTGTAGATCCAGGAAATGCCAGGTAAAGAGAAAAACAGAAGCCCAAAGAAAGTGGTTAAAAGAAAATCCTAATTATTTTACTGAGCGTTATGACAATACAAAACAGTGGAGGATGAGTCATCCTGACTATCAACGAAAATGGCGAATAAAACGGAAAGAAAAACAAAAGGCAAAATCTTCTAAGTTATCAGTAAAATCAATAAAACTCATTGTACCAGAGAAACTATTTAAAGGTGATATACAAGATGAGATAAAACTGGTGAAGCAATGTGATTGTAGCTTTTTTGTAACTGGAAAGTTTTTTAAAAATTCAGTTGAAAATGTAGGCCTTAAAAACACCGGTTAACGTCCAATGCTATCCGAAGATGATCTTAAATACTAGTTTTGGGTTACGGTGGATATTTTTGTGTGAGATACAAGACAAGATACCCTCTGTATTATCGATAAAATAAGTACTTCCCAGCGTACGGTAAAATGGTAATTTTTGAGATACAAGACGAGATATGGCTAAAGCTTTAGTACTGATGAGGTCTTGCTGTGTACGGTAAGGGACGTGAGATACAAGACGAGATAGCATTTTTTTATGGATCAGAGTTAAGATAGATATAGCAAGCGATTTGCTAAGGCCATTTGACGGACCAAGATTAACACTTAGTCACAATATTTAAAATGGAGGAGCAATTATGCAAGTTATATTTAAAGATATATCCAAGGGATTATACAAAGCAAAGGTTTCGGAAATAAAAGAGGGAAAGGGAATATATTGCCCATACCTGCGTTTTATCTTTACAATTATCGAAAAAGGAGAATTAGCTCACTATAGATTCTCCGGGATAGTAAAACCAATACCTTTGAAACAAAGTAAGTTTTATAAATGGGCAATCAATATTATTGGTCATCAACCGGGAGATAATTTTCGTACAGAAGATATGATTGGCAAAGAATGCTTGGTCTATCTAGCCAAACAAAATGATTATTATGCGGTTATGGATGTATGCAAAAGATCGGACTAAAGGAAAAAATAATGGATGAAATAAAACAAAAGATATTTTATTTAAAAGATGTAATGAATTTTAGTTTTCATCAAATAGAAGAAGAATTAGGTGTTTCTCGAAAATATGTATCCAAGATATATAATGGTAAGGATATAAAAAAAGTTGAGAGAAAATCCTCTTTAGATAAATATCATTCTTTGATTGCCGGCTGGTTTTCCGAATACCCATCTCTTAAAGCAACTCAAGTATATGACTGGCTGATTGAGAGAGATGTAGCTGTTAGTTATCCCAGGGTAGTACAATATACAAAACACTTTCGTAGAAAAAAGGAGAAAATATATCATCATTTAAATTTTCTACCTGGTGAAGAGGGGCAAGTAGATTGGGCAATTCTTCCTCATCCTAAAATAGGGAGAATATATTGTTTTGTACTTATATTGAGTTATTCACGATATCTTTTTGCTCATATATTCCCTCGTTATTCCTTTGAATTTTTTATAGAAGGACATCTAAAGGCTTTTTCATTTATGAAAGGTTTGCCGCACAGTCTACGTTATGACAATCTCAAATCGGTTGTATTAAAACGGAAACCTCAAATTGAATATAATCCCAGATTCTTAAATTTTTGCCATCATTATGGGATTAAAATACGTTTATGTAATCCTGGAGCTGGCAATGAAAAGGGACGAGTAGAGCGAGCTATTCGGACTATCAAAGAAAGTTTTTTTAATACTATGATTAACTGTTGTTCAATAGAAGCCTTAAATCAATCCCTGCATCAATGGGTTGATAATAAGAACAAGACTATTCACAGGTCAACCAGACAAAAGCCAATTGATTTGATTAAAGAGGAAAAACTTAAAACACTTCCTGCTATAGCATGGAATAATGTCACTATTCATTCTCCTGTTAAAACAACTAAGACTGCTATGATGATCTTTGATACCAATAGTTATTCTGTTCCTGATTATCTTGTAGGAAAATTTATATCAATACATTCTACACCTACTAAAGTCAGTTTTTATAATGATAATAAAAGAGTTGCTAAACATCCAAGATGTTTTAAAAGATTTAAAAAAATTATAAATCCTCTTCATAGAAGTTATCTGCATCTATCTACAGGAGCTAAAATGCAACGTATTTATGAAGTAATAAAAAATGTACATCCTATTATGGCTGAGTTCCTATTAAAAAATGAAACTTGTGGTGAAGATCCTCAAAAAACTGCATATCAGATATTTAAAATTTTTAAAAAT
>JAFGSC010000091.1 GCA_016934875.1 Candidatus Atribacteria bacterium | reverse complement strand
TGGAGTATCTGAAGCTAGCTAACTTTTATTTTCGGGAGCAGTTTTTAATGGATTAATAAAAAGTTGCAAGGTGCAAGATTAAAAAAATGCAAAATTATTCAATTAGCCGATTTACCGGTGGTATTTTTAACTTGCGGAAAATGAGCTACCATATTTTCTCAAAGCTTTTCTTATCCATTTTCTTATTTATATCTATGAAATAGGAATCGTATTTTTTTGAAAGCATTAACGGATCTTTGGTAAACATCTTGGAAAGAAGTGATATGGGAAACAGAAAAAAGAAAAACACAATGCTTAATAAAATATTAGGAATTATGTATCCCAGTACTTGTGCTAATTTCATCCACCCCCATTCAATTTTCTTGCTTAAAAATGAAGATAGAATTCCAATACATCCAACTATAAGTGAAACTATTACTGCCCAGTGCCAGGAAAATATTAAATAGATGGCTAAAAAGCCCATTGAAATAATCAATATTGTTGCTTTTGAAGTATCCTGTTTCATTTGTTTTACCTCGTTCTTTAAAAAAGCGTATAAATAAATGGTGCTATAACACTGCTCCCGGCAAAAACAATAAGCAGTCCCAGTAATAATAATACTATTATTACAGGAGCCAGCCAGAATTTTTTGCGCTCTTTCATAAAGAGCCAAAGATCTTTTAATAAATCCATATTTGTTTACTCCGTTTTTAGTTTGTAAGAGTTAAATCTTTCTGAAATAGTTTCTGAAATAGTTTTTGCAACCAAGACACTGCCTTCATTATTTACATGAACAGCATCATAAATATACTTGGAAGTTGAAGGGATTTCATTAGCAAGGTCAATAAGAATACAATTTTCATTTCTGGCTACATCTCTAACTATATTATTAAACATGTCATAGTATTTAACAAAATCCTCATAGGATATTCCGTTACTGGATTCGTTGTAATTCATTTTAATAAATGTATCATCGGCCTTAAGTCGATTGAATTGAGTCATTAAAATTGGTTCAACTCCCCATGATTTTGCAATATTCACAAATGAAAGCAAAGAAGATTTATATTGATTTTGAATTTCAATATAGTCTTTAGGTTGTAAACTGATATTTCTGAAATCAGCCCATTCATCATAAGGAAGAATGCTTGACTTAAGTTTTTCCGAGATGTTTTTTAAAAACACCCTTACACCCCAATAGATATTAGGTATTGTTAAATTTTTTGCATCCCTAAGAAAAACAATAGCTAATTCCTTTTTATTGCCAGCTTTTTCTTCTTGTATTATTGCTCTGGAAGGAGGAGAATTCCAGTAAGATTCAGTTTTAATCAAATTCGATAGATCATTAATAGTATTCATTAAAACAACTATTTTTGGTTTACAATTTAAACCTTTAGAAATCAAATTAAGTGTTGAATGCATGGAATCATTTCCACTTACTCCCGCATTCCTTGTATTTATTTGTTGGTCTGACTGGTCAACCAGGAATTGACTTACTAAATATGGCCAACGAAGATTTTCATCTACGTATATGCATTCAGTTGTACTTCCACCAAAGAAGATTATGTCAACAGGCGAGTCAGTCGAATTTGGCCCCATAATAAAACCATTACTATCAGTTCGCAATTTATAGTTTTTTTCCACTAAATTTTGACTGCTTAGCAATTCTGATTTTGATGGTTTAAATACTGTATCTTGATACGGCAGGTGTTCTTTTAGTATTATATTTCTTTTTAAATAAACTGTATTTTGTTTATGTAATATAAAATGACCAACCAAAGGGTCTATTATTATTAGAATCACAAACAAAATTAGCATATTAATTAATATAATTTTGAATTTGTTTTTCATCTTAAAGTCTTCCTTGCAAAAAGTCAGATTTCACTCAAATCTTTATTCTGGTAGAAACTAGAATCCAAATTCAACACTTTTCCCAGTGAACTACTTTAGTCTAACTTAAACTTTTCCATCCATCTTTCTCTGTTTTCCCAATCAGGCTGTTCAGTTTTCTTTAATAGGAAATTGTTTACCACTAAATAATCCATTTCGGTACGCATGAAGCATTTGTAAGCATCTTCAGGTGTGCAAACGATAGGTTCTCCTCTTACATTAAAACTTGTATTAACCACAATCCCATAGCCTGTTTTTTCTTTAAAGGCATTAATAAGTTGCCAGTATCTGGGGTTAGTTTCTTTATGTACCGTCTGTATTCGTGCAGAAAAATCCAAATGCGTAATTGCCTGAATATCACTTCTTTGGTGATATAGCTTTTCCCATAAGTCTAATTCGTGGTAATTGTCTGGTAGTTTTTTTCTTCTTTTTTCATTAACGTCAGCGATGAGTAACATGTATGGTGAAGCAACAGGTAGATCAAAATAATCTTTTGAACTTTCAATTAATACTGAAGGTGCAAATGGTCTAAAGCCTTCCCTATATTTTATTTTCAAGTTCAGTTTTTTCTGCATTTCAACGTTTCTTGCATCACCTAATATGCTGCGGTTCCCCAATGCTCTGGGTCCATATTCCATTCTACCCTGAAACCATCCTACCACGTTGCCACTATCAAGCAAATCTGCAACTTCACTACATAAATCGTCGAAGTTATCAATTTTGCTATAGATTGCCTTGTGTTTTTTAAAAGCAAGAATAGCTTCTTTATCTGAAAAATAAGGACCAAGGTAGGATCCTTGCATTGCATCGCAGCTGATGGTAGCTGTTCGCTTTTGATTATAATACATATAATAGACTATTTGTGCAGCTCCTAATGCACCACCAGCATCGCCTGCGGCTGGTTGGATGAAAATATCTTTAAAAATATTTTCTTTTAACAGTTTCCCATTTGCCACACAATTTAGTGCCACACCTCCCGCCAAACATAAGTAATCAGCTCCGGTAATATTTTTGGCTTCGTTAGCCATTTTCAAAACTATTTCTTCTGTTACCTTTTGAATTGCGTAAGCCAGATTACAATGCTTTTGTTCAATTTTACTACCTGATTTTATAGCGGGGAACCCAAAAAGTTTTTCCCATTTTTTATCATTGACCATTGTTAGCCCGGTTGCATAATTGAAATAATCCTGATTTAACCATATAGAACCATCGTCCTTAACTGAAACGATATACTCCCTAATTAAACTAATGAATTCATTGGTTTGCTTTGCATCGGGATTTCCATAGGGGGCTAAACCCATCAATTTATATTCACCTGAATTAACTCTAAAACCAAGATAGTAGGTAAAAGCTGAATAAAGGAGACCGACTGAGTGCGGGAACCTCATCTCTTTCAACATGGTTATTTGATTGTCCTTGCCATAACAAATAGAAGCTGTTGCCCATTCACCAACGGCATCAATAGTTAATATGGCGGCTTCCTGATAAGGTGACGGATAAAAAGCACTTGCTGCATGTGATAGGTGATGCTCTGGAAATAAAAGGTTTAATTTCTTTTTGTCGTACTTTTCAATTTGTGCCAGTCTCTCATAAAGTATTTTTTTTAAAAACATTTTTTCTTTGAGCCATATCGGTATTGCTGTGAGAAATTGTAATAAACCTTTTGGCGCAAATGCGTAATAAGTCTCTAACAACCTATCGAATTTCATTAAGGGCTTTTCATAAAAAACAACAGCATCCAGTTCATCAATACTGCAACCTGAATATTCCAAGCAATATTTAACAGCGTTTTCAGGGAAGTCTGACGTATGTTTTTTTCTGGTAAATCTTTCTTCTTGCGCAGCAGCAATAATTTTACCATCAATTAATAAAGCTGCTGCTGAATCATGATAAAATGCAGATAAACCTAAAATATTTTTCATATTTTTCCTTTTTATGACACACAATTTCCATTATTTCTATGTCCGAAAACCCGTGCGAACAAACTTCAGACAGACTTCTACAAGATTCATCTAATTTTTATGATGAATCTTGTAGAATCTACGTTCAATTTTACCATTTTCTTCACCGCCTTTCAACAAAATTTTCCTTTTTGTTATTTAAAATTTAAAAGTGTACTGTTTTTTAATGATTTAAAAGATAAAAGTGGACTAATCCTAAATGGTAAAGAAGGTATAATTTAGAACTAAGTCTTAAAGAGAAAAGAGGTTCTAAATTATATCCAAACAACTACACAAAAACTTTACCGATAGGTAGGTAAAATTAGGTTCCTTATGAGTGATACGGTATATGGCTTTGGAATTAATACGCAAATCGCAATAGGAATTTTAATATCAAAAATGTCTAAAAATGACATTTTTAGGGAATACGATAAATAGGCACAGTGTATCTGCCCATCAAGCAAACTTGTGGATACGGTATGGGTTATATTGATTATGCCTTAATAGGCAATACTTTTTTAGCTAAAAATTTTTTTGTATTTAAAAAAAAAGATGCTATAATATTAGTGTCAGGAATGGTAAGAGGCCATAAACAGATAAAATAAAATAAATAACAAAACAGACCATAAACCTACACTATAATAGAAACCACATTATTACACCACAAAAGAAGTTATTTTAAAATCTTAAGTATCACTTAAGACAAATAGAAGCGATCTTTTCTAATACTGAGGAGGTAATCATATCGAGTAAAAAGCTTTAAGTTGAAAAAGGTAAACCATCTGTAAAGATGGGGCGCAAAGTCACGGGTCCCCATTCTATCAACCCCATTAAACGGGATCGCCGGACTACCTGCTTTATGCCTTCATTCATATCTTACTGATTATTGTAACCTTTACAAAATGATTAATCAGAAAATCAAATGATAAACGTACTATCTATGCAATATAAAACATACCCAAAAGCAAAAGAGGAATGACTATATCGTAATCATTACAGTCAAGAGATGAAGAAAAATTATCATAAGATTGTAACCCTTTTCTGGTTATTTTTCTGAAGAGTAGAGGAAAAAATGGGGAGGTGATGACTTTAAAAATAGTAGGTTGATAAAGGCAAACTATTCGAAAGGATAGGACGCAAAGTTATGGGTCTACAGTCTAAGCTTTTTAGATATGATTGCCAAACTTCCAACTTTTAGTATTGGTTAAAGAATAAAAGTAGTTTTATTCTGTATTTTAATATTTAAAAGAAAGGAAGTTTTTTATTATGAAGAAAATATTTATTTTAATTGTATCAGCTTTAATTTTGGGCTTGCTTTTCACCGGCTGTGGCGATATCGTTAAAATCTCTAGCCCAGCTACTGTTAATACAGATGGCGACCTCTACAAGTGTGATTGCGTTCAAAGCGACACCGCAACCGGATTGGGCACCCCTATCAAGCCCAAAGGTACCTGGTTTATGTACAATAGCTACGGTTACAGTGACGATGTCAACACGTACCCTGGGTACCCTGAGTACCCTGAGGATGGTGGCTACTGGATCGTAGCAGGTAATCCAAAGAACGGCCCCACCGTCATGGGTGAATACTATATTAATAATAATTTGGATGGCTCTTATACCGCGACATATTGGATTGATGATACATTTGAGGTAGTTGACGAGCATCTGGGTATCAGTAATAACCCGGACTTTACTGCCAAACCCGGTAAGGACGACAATCAGGACTTTGGAGTTCCATTCTACGATGATGACGGCAAGTTCTATATCTTCGCCCACTTTGCAGTGGAATGTAAATAATACCTTAGAAAAAAGTAACATGATTTAAAAAACCTGTAAAAAATGGGGACAGGTCTCTAAAATAAAATGAGACCTGTCCCCTAATTTTTCGATATTTCCTATCCTTGTATTACTGCGCTAGTCTATCATCTTTATATTCTGATTTTAGGCAATACGAATTTTTATATCAAAAATGCCTAAAAATAATATTTTTAGGGAATAATTTAAATGGAGTTATTATATTTGCCAACAAAGTAAGGTTCCGAATACGGTATAGGTTATATTGATTTTGACTCGATACGCAATTTATAAATATTTACTATAATAAACAAAAAAGAGATACTAAGTAAAATAATTATTTATTTCTAAGCTTTAGGAATGCTTGAGCGAGAAGAAGGAGTGAAAAAAGATCTCCTTGATCCTCAGTTACAAACTCATAAGCTATAAGGAAAAAGTTTTTAGTTTTTAGACGAAAAGACGAAAAGAAGAAAAAGAGAATAGGCTACTTTAATATTACAGGTTTTCAGATAAGAAAAATCAATGATCTGTTTTCAGGATTCGGATAATTGGAGAATCGGTGACTTAAAAACCATTTAATCTAGCCTTTTACAATCTTGTCTAAAATCTTCCAAATTAGGGAATAATATAGTAGAATAAAGTTAACAAATATAAAAAGTTGCAAAGGGTAAACTATCCAAAAGGATAGGGCGCAAAGTTCCGGGTCTAAGGTAGTCTTTGACTAAGATTGCTATGACAGCCAAACTACCAACTTTATTTTTTTTACTCTATTTGCCCTAAAAATTCCTATCATAGATAGAAGGATATAACCTTGGAAAAATATTTTACAAAACATAGTTGGGTGATTCTGGATTTACTCTCTATAAATATTGCTTTAATGCTTTCCTTGATTTTAGCCTATGGAAAGGATTGGAGTACCTATCTTTATGTTTACCGAGAATTATTCCTTTACCTTTCTATTTCTTTTCTTTTATTTGCCCTGATTTTGAAATTAAATAAAAGAATATGGAGATATTTAAGTATTGGCGATCTTTTTCTCATCGCCGAAATAGTGACCGGAGTCATGTTGGTTTCAGTATTATATTTAACTGGGATCAAGGGGATGGTTTTCCTCCCTACGGTCCTTGCCCTAACCTGGTTTTTTAGTCTGGCCCTGATCGGAGGAAGCCGATTAGCCTGGCGGATATATAGTGAGAGGGATGGTATTTTTAAAAAAGGAGAAGACCGAATAATAATTGTCGGCGCAGGGGATGCTGGGGTGGCTATTTCCCAGCAGATCATCAGAAACCCAAGTTTAGGTAAGATCGTGGGTTTTGCGGATGATGATCCGGAGAAGATTGGAAAAAGAATTCATAATATAAAGGTATTAGGGAGTGTTAAGGAGATCAATGGTGTTTTAGAAAAAGAGCAGATCAATAAAGTGATTATCGCCATTCCCTCAGCCAGTGGTCAAGAGATCAGAAGCGTCATCGATCAAATAAAAAATAAGAAAGTGAAGATCAGGACCTTGCCCGGACTGAATGAGTTGATCAATGGGGAGGCCAGTGTTTCTCGGATTCGGCAGGTCAGTATCGAAGATTTATTGGGCAGAAAATCGGTAAAGTTAAATTTAGAGAAGATTAGCCATTATTTAAAGGGAAAAAGGGTCTTGGTCACCGGGGGAGGCGGCTCTATCGGGAAAGAACTCGGCCGGCAGATTTGTCGATTTGCACCCCAGAAATTAATTTTATTGGATCACAGTGAATATGGGCTTTTTCAGGTCAATCTTGAGCTGAAAGAGAAATGGCCGGATTTAGAGATTGAATTGCTGGTGGCAGACATTAGAGACCGAGAAAAGATGGATAAGCTATTCAAAAACTTTAAGCCGGAAGTGGTTTTTCATGCGGCCGCTTATAAGCATGTGCCAATGATGGAATATCATCCCGATGAGGCGATCAGCAGTAATATTATCGGCACCAAGCATGTGGCTGAACTGGCCAATCAATACGGGGTG
>JAFGSC010000090.1 GCA_016934875.1 Candidatus Atribacteria bacterium | reverse complement strand
TGTAAACTTTGGGGACATTCTTCTTTTGTAATCCCGCTCCCTTTTATGTCATTCCCGCGAAAGCGGGAATCCATCCATCCCTTTTAACAATTATTTTCTAAAAAAGAAGGACTTTTAAAACTTATGTCGAATATCTTTAATAGGCTTTCATTTAAATTTAGAAAAACATTATTTTTTAACCTGCAACCTGCAAGCTATAATTTTTTTGCATTTTATTTCTTATTCTTAAATTGCATCTCGAAACTTGCAACTTGCAACTTTAATAAAGAAAGCGTCCCCATAAATGCAATATTTTAAAAGAAATACTAAATATAGTATTCTTGCCTTTCTCGTAATTGTTCTTTCTATTACTATATCTATTTTCACCCTTGCCAAAACCAAAGTCCACCCTGCCTGTGCGTACTTGCATGCAGACAGGTTCTCCCTTTACGATAATCCTCAAATCTTGTCTACCACTTCCTTAAAACTGGAAGTTCAAATTATAAATATCAACATCGCATCACAGGATGAATTTATAAAAATATTAGAAATAAGCGAACCTCTCACCCGGAAAATAATTACCTCAAGAGGTTCGCTAATCGGAGGATTCAAAGAACCAAAAGACCTCCTACAACTACCGGAAATAACTAACCTCGAATGGGAGGAATGGGCAGAAGAAGAGATAGTAATTAATATTCAGTAAGTAGTAGTACATTGTACAAAATAAAACATCATGATATTTTTTCTACCATTCTCAATTTCAAATATTGAAATTGAGAATGTAACAATATTTTATTGTGTAATAAGTCTCAATGTGATACATTAAAGTGGACAAATGAAGGGAGTATTATGTAAAAAAATGAGAAGAATTGATTTACTAAATCCTTTAGCTAAACAAGGGAATACTTTTACTTTTATCGATGCCTTAAAAATAAGTAATCTATCTACAAAAAGTCTACAAAAGGTATTATATAGATTACAGCAAAGTGGTGCAATTGAGCGAATTGAAAAAGGAAAATACTTAATTATTCCTATTGGGGCCGAAAAAGGAAAATATACTTTACATGAATTTGTCATCGGTACTTTGTTGGTAGAGCCATATACTATTGCTTATTGGAGCGCTCTTAATTATTATGGCCTAACTGAGCAAATTCCCACGACTGTTTTTATCCAAACCATTACCCGAAAATTTAATACTAACCCTGAAGTTTTTGGAGTGCAGTACAAAATAGTTAAAATCAAAAAAGAGAAAATGTTTGGAATTAGAAAAGAATGGATTGAAGAAACACAAATAACTATTACGGACGAAGAAAAAACAATGATTGATTGCCTGGATAAACCGCAATATTGTGGAGGAGTTATTGAAGTGGCTAAAGCTTTAAAAAATAATAAATTTGATCGAAAAAAACTCGAAAATTATGCTCAGCGTATCAGAAATTCCGGAGTATTAAGAAGATTGGGTTATCTGTGCGAACTATTAAATATAAAAATAAAACTTCCGAAATTAAATATTAGAAATTATCTTTTACTTGACCCTACTATGCCAGAAAAAGACACTAAAAATGCCAGATGGAGATTAATTATAAATCTTGATGATAAGATGTTAGGAGAACTTGAATGATTCGTTCTCAAGAGATAAAAGAAAAAGCAAGGGCATATGGTGTTCCTACATCTACTATTGAAAGAGATTATGCACAAAACTGGTTATTAAAATATCTGTATCATCCAGACATTATTTTAAAAGGTGGTACTGGCATAAAGAAAGTATACCATGAAAATTATCGCTTTTCTGATGACCTTGATTTTAGTTTAGCTCATCCCTTTAAAAATAGAGATTTATTCACCCATATGAATGAAGCGGTTGATAAAGCAAAAGAAGAGGTTGGTATAAACTTCCAGATAAGTAGTAAACTTGATAAAACTGAAACTGGTTTTAAAGGGAAAATTTATTTCAATATAATTCAAAATGCTGCCGGAACTCCATTAAGTATTAAAGTTGATATTACGAATTATGATAATGAAATAATATTACTTCCTACAGAAAAGAAAAAAATCTTTCATTCTTATTCAGATGAGCTTAATGCTGAAATAGAAGCATATTCCCTTGAGGAAATATTTACCGAAAAGATCCGTGCATTGGTTCAAAGAACACGAGCAAGAGATTTGTATGATGTAGGAATGCTTTATGATTTAATTAACAAAGATAAAGTATTGCAGATTCTTGAAGAAAAATTTGACTTCAAGGGAATTATTCTGGATATATCTTCTTTAACAAAAAGAAAAGATGATTTCTCAAATGCTTGGAATGCATCTTTAAACCATCAATTTAAAATAATACCTGATTTCGAAATATTTTTTAATAAAGTAATAAAAATTATAGGTGAAATTAAAACATAAATCATAGTTTTTCTTAAATAAATTATAAAAAATCAAAATTTTTTCATATTTTTTAAATTATTTTCCTAATTGTTGCCATACAGTAGTTGTAGCCATCTAATTTTAATTAAAAAATAGTCGAGGTTTAAATAGAAAATATAGGGAGCGGCGAAGAGAAAGAATGTCCAAAAAATCCAAATTAACAGGTATAAAAACTTGGCCAGCAGCGGATAGACCGAGAGAAAAGCTTTTGAAGAAGGGCGCTCGGGCTCTGACTAATTCCGAACTTCTGGCGATTCTCTTACGCACCGGCACAAAAGGTTCAAGCGCTATTGATCTCGCCCGAAAGATTATGAAGAAATTCGGTACTTTCAGAAATATGTTGCATGTGGATGTGCGTGATTGGAAAGAGTTTAAGGGAGTAGGTAATGCAAAGGTTGCTCACATTCAGTCCGCTCTTGAGATCGGCAGACGGTTTCGTGAAGATGAGGCAAGTACCGGCAAACAAAAGATATCAACAGCCAAGGATATTGTGGATATCCTTTTACCCCAGCTGAGGGATTTAAAGACTGAAGTGTTTAAGGTCCTCTATCTCAATAGTAACAACCGGATTATTGATATCACAGATGCGGCAATAGGTACAGTAAATCATGCCATGCCAATTGTGCGCGAGATCATTCATTCAGCTTTACAGAAATTCGCGGTGTCGATTGTATGTGTGCATAATCATCCAAGCGCGAACATTACGCCAAGTACGCAGGATAAGAAATTTACCAAAGAATTAAATGATGCCGGAAAGCTGATGGAAATAAAATTGATTGATCATATCATTATTGGTGATGATAAATATTATAGTTTTTCAGATGAGGGGATTTTATGAATAACGGAAAGATTACACTTTCACAACTTGAGCAATACTTATCTAAAGCCGCTTGGATATTAAAAGGCCCTGTAGATGCCGCTGATTTTAAAGTATATATCTTTCCGCTTTTATTCTTTAAGCGCATATCGGATGTTTATGATGAGGAGTACAAACAGGCATTAGATGAATCCGGTGGTGACATAGAATATGCATGCCTCCCTGAGTTTCACCGATTTATTATCCCGGAGAACTGTCATTGGAACGATGTGCGAGAAGTAACTACTAACATGGGACAGGCTCTTCAGTATGCGTTTCGTGAAGTCGAAAAGGCAAATCAAAAATTCCTTTACGGTATTTTCGGTGATGCGCAATGGACGAATAAAGAACGGCTTTCAGATGAGCTGCTGATAAATCTTATTGAACATTTGTCGCAATATAACCTTTCAAATACAAAAGTTGAACCGGATATTTTAGGGCAGGCTTATGAATATCTTATCAAGCATTTTGCCGATTTGACCAATAAAAAAGCAGGGGAATTTTATACTCCGCGCTCAGTTGTGAGCCTAATGGGGCGGATAATTGACGCCAAACCCGGTGAAACGATATATGATCCAGCCTGTGGAACCGGAGGAATGCTTCTTGAATGCATCAATCATCTTAAGGAAAATAATCAGGATTACAGAACGCTAAAGATATTTGGTCAGGAAAAGAATCTTACAACTTCAACTATTGCGCGAATGAATCTATTTTTACATGGTGTTGAGGATTTTACTATTGTGCGCGATGATACCTTGAGAAACCCAGCCTTTTTCACAGGGGACAACCTTGCTACTTTTGATTGTGTGATTGCCAATCCACCGTTTTCACTTAAAAAATGGGGCGCTACTCAATGGGAGAAAGATCCTTATGGCCGTAACATTGCCGGTGTGCCTCCTGACAGCAACGGTGATTTAGCCTGGGTTCAGCATATGGTTAAATCCATGGAATATCCCAATGGCCGCGTAGCAGTAGTGCTTCCTCACGGTGCTTTATTCCGTAAAGGCAAAGAGGGTAAAATTCGTGAACAATTGCTTAAAATGGATATAGTTGAAGCAGTAATCGGTTTAGGCCCGAATATATTTTATGGTACACAGTTGGCCGCGTGCATTTTAGTTTTTCGAGCGTTTAAGAAAGAGGATAAGAAAAACAAAGTGCTTTTTATTGACGCTTCAGATCAGGTGCGGGTAGGCAGGGCACAAAACTATCTGGAGAAAGAACATATTGAATGTATCTATAAATGGTATCGGGACCATGAAGATGTTCAGGACCATGTTAAAGTAGCAGACTTGAAGCAAGTAGATACAAACGATTTTAATTTAAACATTCCGCTCTATGTGGAAAAGAAAATAGAGGATAATTTGCCTTCTGTGGAAGAAGCCCTGAAAAGCCTAAAACAGGCTTTTGAAGATGCTGTTAAGGCAGAAGACAAGATGAGAGATAAACTCAAGGAGTTTGGATTATTACAATGATGACACAACAGCAATTAGAAAAATACTTATGGGGTGCGGCAACGCTTTTGCGCGGTTTGATAGATGCCGGAGATTATAAACAATATATTTTCCCACTCCTGTTTTTTAAGCGTATCTGCGATGTCTATGATGAAGAATACGAGATCGCGCTTAAAGAATCAGGTGGTGACCTTGAATATGCGGCTTTTGCAGAGAACCACCCGTTTCAAATCCCAAAAGAGGTTCATTGGAAACATGTGCGCGGGAATACCAAAAATTTAGGCATGGTTATACAGGAAGCCATGCGTCAGATTGAGAAAGCAAATCCGGAAACGCTTTTCGGTATCTTTGGTGACGCACAATGGACAAACAAGGACCGTTTAAGTGATGAGACTTTGATTAATCTACTGGAACACTTTTCATCGCACACACTATCGATTAAAAATGTGCCCAATGATCAACTCGGTAATGGATATGAATATCTTATTAAGCAATTTGTTGATGATAGTGGTCATACGGCAGCAGAATTTTATACAAATAGAACAGTTGTAGAGCTTATGACCCTCCTTATGAATCCAAAGCCGGGAGAGTCAATTTATGATCCGACCTGTGGTTCGGGAGGCATGCTTTTATCATGCGTGAATAAGCTCAGGTCAGATAATAAAGAATACCGTTCATTGAAACTTTACGGTCAAGAGCTTAACCTTATGACATCTGCTATCGCGCGAATGAATATGTTTCTACATGGGATAGAGGATTTTAAGATTGCACGCGGTGATAGCTTAAAACATCCGGTTTTTCTTGAGAATGACAAACTTAAAAAATTTAACATTATTCTGGCGAATCCACCGTATTCTATAAAACGTTGGAACCGCAAAGAATTTGAAAAAGATCCTTATGGACGTAATATTTACGGAACACCCCCGCAAGGGTGTGCGGATTATGCCTTTCAGCAGCATATTATTAAAAGCCTTGATGATGAAAATGGACGGTGTGCGGTCCTCTGGCCGCATGGCATTTTATTCCGTGACGCGGAAGCCGAGATACGTAAAAAGATGATTGAATCAGATTTGGTGGAGACTATTATTGGAATGGGGCCCAATTTATTTTATAACTCATCAATGGTTTCATGCATACTTATTTGTAATAAAAATAAAAGTCTACCAAATAAAATACTTTTTATTGATGCTGTCGATGAAATTCGAAAAGAAAAAACTATGAGCTATTTAAATGAAGAACATATAAGTTGTATAGTAAGTGCTTATAAAGAAAAGAAAGATATTCCTTGGACTGCACCCCTCCAACTAGACACATTTAGTAAAAAATAAGACTTGTTATATAATAAAATAACCAGTAGGAAGAACAAAGGAGGG
>JAFGSC010000089.1 GCA_016934875.1 Candidatus Atribacteria bacterium | reverse complement strand
TTTTGGTAATTATCGGTAAGTTTTTTTCGAGGAGTTCATTCTTGCATTTTTGCTAAACGTATACAGGTATACGCTGTTGCCGATGCCGGTGCGCTCACTTGTCCCGTTAAGCGAAAGTTAGGCGAAAGAACCAACATTAGCAATCCCACGGGCCCGGCAACCGACCGCAGGGAGCTCATGAGGCGATAGCCGAATAATTGCGTATTACCGCATGTTGGGGTTAGTGTTTAATTTAATTCCTCAATTATTTCAAAGTGATTTTCCTTACCTGATGAGTTCGCCAATATGTCATTCCAATCAGATCTGTTAATATAACTAATCGTATTAGTTTGTTTATTTCTTATGACCAAATCCTTCTTTACCTTATTAAAATTCATAATTGCAAATGAAATTATAAATGAAACCAAGAAAAACAAGAAGACCAAACTTAAGTTTGTTCTTATCCAATAGTGAAGCCCAATCCCAATGACTATTCCCAGTAGAATTATTGCGAGTCCTAATTGTTTTCTTTTGGAACTCTCAATCAATAGTTCTTTGCATTTTGGACAACGAATAATCTCGTCTCTATTGGTAAATAGTCCAATACTAATTGGAGTGCCACAGGTCGGACAATGCTTTTTGAAAAAATTTTGTTTCATAACAATTTAACTTATGATTATTTTATTTGATCCTTGTTTTCTAACATTACCGCCAAAAACGGATGGCGGTAAGGTTTGTTGCCGATTTCGAAGCACTTACTTATCAAGGCACAATAATGTTTGATAAGGGCTAAAACCTTGAAATTGTCACAGCACCGGCAATAAACTATACCGCGTGTTGTGCGGTGTTAATTTTTATTTCTTTCAATTAAACAATCGCTTTTCATATAATCTTAATCTTTCGCCATGTAAATCAATCTCACCAACTGAATAAAATCCGAATTTTTCATAATAATTGCATAATCCTTGTATAAGTACACCGCAATCTAATCGCAAATATTGCTTATTATTTTGTCTGCATAAATCCTCGATCATTTGTAATATTTTAATACCAATCCCTTGTCCTTGATATATCCTATCTGTAGTAAATGAATGGATATATCCCGCATTATCGTCTTGAACGCCCCAAAATAATTCATCATTCCATTGTAAACGAAACATTGCTATCACCCGTGAATCATATATTACATAATAAAATTGATTAGAATCAAATCCTTCTTTAATCCAGTTTGAATACAAATCAGATGGATTAATCCAATTTTGCCAATAGTCAATATTTTTTTCTTTTAGCCAAATCGCAGCTCCCTTTAAAAGAGAAAAGGCTTTGCTAATTTCAGATTTGTCTGCTAATCTTATTTTAAGTTTTTTCATTGCCGAGTAATGTCTTTTTTTTGCCTCTAACGGTCGGCGGTATGCGCAGTGCGGGATTCAGGGAGCTCACTTGTCGAGTTACAGTAATGTTTATTAAATGAGCTGAAAACAAAACAGGCACAACCCCCGCATTGCGTATGACCGCATGTTGTATGCCGTTTTTATTATTCACTCGTTTCTATTAATGATTGTTTTTGTAAATAAAATTCCCTGCGTCCATAGCGTTTTTGTGTTCTATGGGAACAAGTTGTCGTCCTAAACTATCTAAAAGCCCCCATTTATTATTCCTTTTAACACAAACATTTCCTTCTGACCAAATCTCTACATTATCATATTCAAAAGGGATATGATTTAATCCTTTTTTATTGATAACGCTCCAAAACATGCCTTTTTGAACTGCCAAAAATCCATCAGAAAAATATCGCCAATCGTCTAACCCACTTGAAGTAAACTTCATTCCATCATATTCAAAATTAACAACTGCATTATTTTCTTTATCAACAAGACCCCATTTGCCATTCTTCTT
The DNA here is from genome assembly GCA_016934875.1 of Candidatus Atribacteria bacterium. Taxonomy (GTDB): domain Bacteria; phylum Atribacterota; class Phoenicimicrobiia; order Phoenicimicrobiales; family Stramentimicrobiaceae; genus JAFGSC01. Next base: position 1,173 of record JAFGSC010000089.1, on the reverse strand, counting down.
TAATGCACAATAACCGTCTTGCGAGAAAAACCATAATCCACCACCAACAGATACTTCCTCTGAAATAAGAATATCATCGTATATTGTTGGAATAACAATTTCTCCTTTTTCATTAAGAAACCCCCATAAACCATCCTTTTTCACAGGACACAAACCCAGATCAAACCATTTAATTTCATCATAAATAACAGGAATAACTTCCTTCCCTCTTTTATTTATACATCCCCACTTACCGTCCTTTTGTGCAATTGTCGTTTCTGTAATAAAAGTTGAAATATAATCATAGATGAATGGTATTCTTTCTTTACCGCTCAAATCTATCGCACCCCACTTACCGTCCTTTTTTACAATTGCCATTCCCCCGGAGAATAATGATATAAATTGAGGATTTTCTAAATGGTTACTGCCAACTGCTTCATAATTGAATGAACTAACCGGTTTACCTTTTTCATTTAGAAATCCCCACAAACCACCTCTTTTCGCAGCGGCTCTATTTTCGTAAAATAATTGCACATTCGGTATAAAAAATTCCTCATAAATACAGTCGGCGAATACTTCGTCTTTTGTGTTGACCAGTCCCCATTTTGCGTCCTTTTTCACGATTGCCGCTTTTCCATCGTAATCCCAAAATTCGATGTAAGGACCTTCCATTCTACTCGTCTTTTTATAATCAAAAGCATAAATTTCATCATAAATAAAAGAAATTACAATTTTTCCATCTATGCTGATAAGACCCCACTTACCCTCTTTCTTAACTTTAGCGTAACGAGAAAAATACCCTTTTTTTGTTTTCACAAATTTTCCATTGATGTTTCCATAGGCATAATTTTCAACATCAACAATGCTGTCAAAAATGCAAGGAAATAATTCTTCTCCGTTTTCATATACGAAACCTATTTTCCCATTGGCTCTTACCAGTCTTAATGATTTATATTTGCCATCAGCATCTTCATACCAATCGTTGGTTTCTTCAATAGAATCAAAACTTGTTATATCGTTTGTTTCGTTGATTGAGTTATAGCTCTTTATTTCGTTTTCTGAATTTTTTAATTGGGAAGAATCTTTGCATGAAATGCTATTAAAAATTATAAGCACAGCTAATCCGAACTCAATAATATTTTTCATCTATTCTTTATTTTTCAATTTTTACTGAATGGTGCGCGATGGTTCATT
>JAFGSC010000088.1 GCA_016934875.1 Candidatus Atribacteria bacterium | reverse complement strand
TTAACTGATTATATTTTTTCATGTCCTTGATGGTAGCATATTCCTTTCTGCTACCTCAAGCGTTGCACTTCATTATTGAACTGGTGTTTTTATTTTTTTGATGTTTTAAAAAATATTTCAAATAGTTGATTTTTTATTGATTTTTTTCTTCAATCTCTTTCTTTGTGCTAATTAGCAGCTGTAAAGACAAAGATATATGGGTACACATAAATTTGATAGCTCTTTTCTCATTTCTCTCTCTTAAGACAGCCAAAATTGCCCTATGTTCATCGAGGCTGGGGTTATTGTCAAAATCAAAAAATGACTCATAGAAAATCATATAGGTATAAGTTCGTTTTAAGACATTTTCTATATAATCTGCTAATAATTTATTATTACTCGATTCAGCAATAATTTTATGGAAACATGTGTTTATATCTAAATAGGCTTCAAGGTTACGTTCCTGAAAGATACGTTCCTCTTCTTGAATGTTCTCTTCAAGAAGACAAAGTTGTAGAGGGGTAATTTTCTTTACTGATTGTTTTATTGCATAACATTCAAGTTGTTCTCTGATTTCGTACGCGTCTTTAATATCTTTTATAGAAGGAGAAATAGTACTTGCTCCATCATTTGGCCTTATTACCACTAAACCCTCTTCTGCAAGTTTGCGAAAAGCTTCACGGATAGGCGTCCTACTGACATTTAGTTGTTTTGCGATACTAATTTCGGGAAGTCGTTGGTTTGCCTTTATTTCTTTTAAGAAGATACGATGGCGTAACTCCTGATATACATAATTCACCATTTTGGTAGATATGTTATCTTTATCTAATATCATATATTTCCCCTTCTCTCATAATGATTCATATAAAAATGTAGTTGAAAGCTGATATGTGTCCTCATAAAAAATTACTTGAACTTGTCTGTAATTTAGTTATTTTTCTTAGTTTTTCATATTTTTAATATAACATATTTTTTTTCTGATTTTATTTTTTATAATTTTTATCTTTAAGCTTGACCAAATAATGTATACATAGTATACTATGTATACATTATTCTGTCAAAAGGGGGAATATATATGAAGCAAGATTTTGAAAAAATATTTGATTTATCGGGTAAGGTAGTGATGATAACTGGTGCTGCTTCTGGAATAGGTAATGGAACTGCAAAGTTTCTTGCCGAAGCAGGAGCTATAGTTGTACTGCTTGATATTAATGAAGAAAAGGGAAATATCGCAAAGAAGGAGATTGTAAAATCAGGAAACAATGCTGAATTTTTAAAGTGTGATGTAACTAAAATAGCTGATTGCAAAAATGTTACTAGCATAACGAAAGAAAAATTTGGAAAAATTAATATTTTGGTGAATTGTGCGGGTATTATATATCGTAAGAATACGGTAGATCTTCTTGAAAAAGATTGGGATCTTGCCATTAATGTTACTCTAAAAAGTATTTACCTTATGTCAAAATATGTTATTCCAATAATGGCACAAGGTGGAGGAGGAAGTATAATAAATATTGGCTCTGGTTGGAGCCTTAAAGGAGGAGAAAATGCGGTTTCTTATTGTGCTGCAAAAGGTGGTGTTTGGAATCTCACAAGGGCTATGGCAATAGATCATGGAGCGCAAAATATTAGGGTTAATTGTGTTTGCCCTGGAGACATTGATACCCCGTTATTAAGGAGCGAGTGTGCTCAACTTGGTCTTGATGAAAAAAAATTTCTTGCTCAAAGCGCGGATAGACCTCTAAACCGCATTGGCACACCTATAGATGTGGCTAAGGTTGTTTTTTTCTATGCAAGCGATATGTCTATGTGGGTAACAGGTAGTAATCTCGTAGTAGATGGGGGTGGATTAGCATGAACTTAAAAAAAACAGTTTATCCTTATATTCCAAATTCAGAGCCACAAGTACAGAAAGAGATGTTAAAAGAAATAGGAGCTAACAGCATAAATGAGCTTTTTTCTGATATTCCTGAAAAATTATTACTTCATAAAAAAATGAATCTACCTAAACCCTTTCTTTCAGAGTATGAACTGAAGAGGCATATAGAGAGTATTCTATCAAAAAACTTAACATGTAAAGAAAATATTAGTTTTTTAGGGGCAGGTTGCTGGCAACATTATGTGCCTGCAGTAGTTGACGAAGTTATCCATAGATCTGAATTTTTAACTGCTTATGCAGGTGAACCATATGAAGACCACGGAAGATTCCAAGCAGGTTTTGAGTATGCGAGCATGATGGGAGATATGCTGGAAATGAATGTTGTAAGCATTCCAACATACGATTGGTCGCAGGCTGCTTCAACATCATTACGTATGTCTTACAGAATAACCGGTCGCGATGAAGTAATTGTATCTAAAACAATAAATCCCAATAGATTACTTGTTATTAAGAACTATTGTAATCCAAATGTAAATGTAGTAATGCTTGATTTTGACCCTAACTCAGGATTGGTAGATATGAATGATCTTGAGAAAAAAATATCAAATAAAACTGCAGGAGTTTATGTTGAAAATCCATCTTATTTAGGTTCAATAGAATCAAACGGAGCTAAACTCTCTGAGATTATTCATAAAGCAGGAGCTCTTTTTCTTGTTGGTGTGGACCCAAGCTCCTTAGGTGTTTTAACACCTCCTATCAATTATGGAGCTGACATTGTATGCGGAGACCTTCAACCATTAGGCATTCATATGAATTACGGTGGAGGAGTTGCGGGATTTATCGCTACAAGAGATGAAAAAGAGTTTGTAAGCGAATACCCTTCAAGGCTATTTGGGATAGCGCCCACAGAAAATAGTGAGTGGGGTTTTGGAGATGTGATGTGGGAAAGGACTTCTTTTGCAAATAGAGAGAGTTCGAAGGAATTTGTCGGGACTGCAGCTGCCTTGTGGGGTATTGCAGCAGGTGTGTATTTAGCCGTAATGGGACCAGAAGGCATGCAGGAATTGGGCAAAGGAATTATACAGAGGTCTCTTTATGCTCAAAAGGAAATTGCAAAAATAAAAGGAGTAAAGGTACCAGTATTACAGTCTTCAAATTACTGTGAGTTTGTGGTAGATTTTAATAACAGCGGTAAGACTATAAAAGAAATTAATAAAACTTTACTCAAAAAAGGTATTTTTGGGGGTAAGGATTTATCGAAAGATTTTCCTCAATTTGGTCAGAGTGCCTTGTATTGTGTCACAGAGATACATAGTAAAGAAGATATTGATAGACTTGTTTTTGCTTTGAAGGAGGTATTTTAAATTATGGGAATGAATATGAAAACTAAATTGAGAAACTATCATGCAGTTTGTTGGGACGAGCCTATTATTTATGAATTAGATAGAAATGGGGAAAGGGCAATTATTGTTCCTGAAGTGGATAAAAAGATAATCGAAAGCGTAGGCGATGGTATTTCTTCTATCCCAAAGTCTATGCGCAGAAAAAACCTACCTCAATTACCTGCTCTTTCTCAACCACAAGTATTAAGGCACTATTTACATCTCTCGCAAGAAAACCTGGGCGTAGATTTGAACATTGATATCGGGCAAGGAACCTGTACAATGAAATATAGTCCTAAAATAAATGAGCAATTTGCTAATTCAGAAAAGATAACAGAGATGCATCCCTATCAGGATGAATCTACATCTCAAGGGCTTCTCGAGATTATGTATAAGACAGAACAGTTGTTTAAAGAAATATCTGGTCTTGACCGTTTTTCACTGCATCCTGGTGGAGGAGCGCACGGAATTTATACTATTTCTTCCATTATTCAAGCATATCATAAGTCGCGTGGCGAGGAAGGTAAAAGAAACGAAATAATTACCACTATATTTTCCCATCCTGCAGATGCAGCAGCACCCAGAGTGAAGGGATATAAAATAATAATTATTTACCCTGATGAAAACGGGTGTCCTGATATAGAAGCTCTTAAGAAGGTAGTATCTGAACATACTGCGGCATTACTTATAACTAATCCTGAAGACACTGGTATTTATAATTCTAAAATTGCTGAGTTTACTAAAATAGTACACAATTTTGGTGGGCTTTGCGGTTACGATCAAGCTAATGCTAATGGATTATTAGGTATAACAAGGGCGAAAGAGGCAAATTTTGATCTTTCATTCTTTAATCTTCATAAGACATTTTCTTCTCCTCATGGTTGTGGAGGACCAGGTTCGGGAATAGTTGGTGTAACAAATAAGCTTGCAAAATTTTTACCTGTTCCTGTTGTTAGTTATGATAAAGGGAATAATAAGTATTTTCTTGACTATAATAGTTCTGATAGTATAGGGAAAGTAAAGGATTTTTATGGTGTGATACCAGTAATCCTTAAAGCATATGCTTGGACAATGAGCCTTGGAGCGGAAGGGCTTAGAGAAGTTTCAAACGTGGCTGTATTAAATAATAACTACACAATGAAGAAGATTCTAGAACTTCGTGGTGTTAGTATGGCATTTCCAGAGCATAAACATCGCATTGAGCAAGTCCGCTATAGTTGGGAAAAACTTGCCAAAGAAACAGGTATTAATACTGAAAATATTCAGAGGAGAATATTTGATTTTGGTACTCATTATTGGACAAGCCATGAACCGTGGTTAATACCAGACCCGTTTACTATTGAACCGAGCGAATCATATTCAAAAGACGATATTGATGAATTTATAGCGATATTAGGACAAATTGTTAAAGAAGCATACGAAGATCCTAAAAAGCTTAAAAATGCCCCATATAAAAGTTCCGTTCATCATATTGATCATGATGTATTCGATGACCCTTCAAAATGGGCTATTACGTGGAGAGCCTATAAAAAGAAATATAATGGTTATTTTCAACCTAAATAAAAGTTATTGGGGATACATTGTATGTACAAAATAGGACTAATTGTTAATCCCATTGCGGGTATGGGGGGGCGGGTTGGTTTAAAAGGTACTGATGGGCGAGAAATACTTCAAAAGGCCAAAAGCTTAGGTGCGATTTCTTTATCTCCAAAAAGAACATCTGCAGCTTTAGAACCTCTTTCTGTGATACAAGGTAAACTGAAACTTATGACCTGCCCTGGTGATATGGGAGAAAACGAAATGATTAGCTGTGGTTTTGTTTCTGATATTATAAATGGAATCAAAAGCAAAGAGACAACTTTTGCAGATACCCAGAAAGCAGCTCGTATCATACGGGATCGTGGCGTAGATTTGTTGCTTTTTGCGGGTGGAGATGGAACGGCCAGAGATATTTATATTGCTATCGGAACGACTTTACCCGTTATCGGTATTCCTACTGGAGTTAAGATTCATTCAGCGGTTTTTGCCTCTAGTCCATCGAAAGCAGGAGAGCTATCTTTATTATATTTACAAAAAAAGATACATCAATTAAGAGAAGCAGAAGTTATGGATATTGATGAGCAAGCATTCCGAAATGGTATTATAAAAGCTAGACTATTTGGGTATCTTAAAATTCCTTATGAAAGGAGGCATATTCAAGGTGGAAAATTAGGGAGTTCACCTAGTGAGGAAATTATTCACAAAGCTATTGCCGAAGATATTGTTGAAAGCATGGATAATGATTTTTTTTATATAATAGGTCCCGGGACAACTACGAGAGCCATAATGCAAAGGTTAGGTTTAGGCTATACTTTATTAGGTGTAGATGTTGTTTATAAAAAAGAAGTAATAGGACTAGATTTGGGTGAAAGCGAATTATTGAAACTCATTAATAGGGGAAAGGCAAAGCTAATCATTACCCCAATAGGTGGACAGGGTTATATCTTTGGAAGAGGAAATCAACCATTAAGTCCGCAAGTCATTCGGAAGGTCAAGAGAGATAATATTATTATCATTGCTACTTATAATAAAATTGTTTCTTTAAAAGGAGCTCCTTTACTTGTTGATACAGGTGATTTATCTCTAGATAGAGAATTAAACGGATATATGCAAATCGTTACTAATTATCATGAGCGAACGGCATATAGAGTCAAATTTTAATTATTAATAAGGATGTTTGATAATAAAATAGGAGGTATAATTGCAATAAAATATGAAAGTAAAAAGTATTCGACTTTGTAGTTGGTGGTCTTATGGCGACAATCTTTTATTCTGGTGGAGCTAGTGCTTTTTTGGATTTATTTAAGAGAAAATAAAAAATTCCAGGAGCATACAACTTTTTGGTTGGATAGGTACTTTAGCTATCTTAATTGATGACTATGCTAATGCTGCTTTTGTAGGAAGCTTGTTTAGAACTTTATCTGATAAGCATCATATATCTAGCGTGACTTTGTTAAACGATTATTAATATTGGCCTAAAACCCTATATATAAGGGTAATTGCTTACATCTAATTAATATATACTGGAGAGATTTTAGTCTTTAATTTTAAATCACTCAGACCAATCCCTTCGGCAAGAAGTTTAGTATAGCAAGTACTTTATCATAGTTATATAGTGTTTTCAAGTACTTTTTTATGTTTTTATGTGAGGTAATATTCTTGTGTTTTCGGGCATACTTTAGTATACTATCTTTGGAAACTGGTAATAAAATCATCTTTATTCATGTGTTTGCTGCTCTCCTTCCTATTTTAGAGATTATGGTTATTAATATTCTATAGGAAGAAAAAATACATAACTGTTTTTTTTAAGCTAAACTATAAACATACTCGAATTAGTACAAATAATAAAATTTAAATTATTAATTTGGATAAAAATATGTATCTAAAAATAAATAGTACTGTATTATTTTAAGATTATTTAATTATGCAGAAAGAGGGTGGTAATATGATTAAACATGAAAAAAAATAGAGATTTTATATTATTTAGAAAATAAAAAAAGGAGATTAATTAGTATGACCAAATTTATTTCCCTTAAAACCAGCTTACCTGGACCCAAATCCCAGGAAATTGCCCAAAGGAGAGAAAAATATGTCACCAAACCTATGGGAGGTTCTCTTTCCCCCTGTTATATCGAAAAAGGTGAAGGTGCCTTGGTCACTGATGTAGATGGTAATCAGTTTATCGATCTTACCGGCGGCTGGGGATGTCTGGCCGTAGGGCATACTCATCAAAAGGTAGTAGCCGCCATTAAAGACCAGGCAGAGAAATACTTACATACTGATTTTACGGCTATTCCCTATGAACCTTTAGTGTCGTTAGCAGAAAAATTGGTAAAATTAACTCCAGGGGATGCTCCTAAATCTGCTGCCTTTTTTAATTCCGGTGCAGAGGCAATAGAAAATGCGGTAAAAATTGCCCGGGCCCATACTAACCGGCCGGCTATCATCGTCTTTGAAAACGCCTTTCACGGTCGAACATTACTTACCATGACCATGACTCATAAAGCGATGCCTTACAAATACAAATTTGGACCATTTGCTTCTGATATATACCGCTTACCTTTTCCTACTGCTTATCACCCTACTATTAAAATTGAAGATTTTGAAAAGATACTGATAAATACCGTAACCCCTGATTCTGTTGCTGCCATCGTGATTGAACCTATCCAGGGAGAAGGTGGATTTAGGGTTCCGCAGGAAGGATTTTTAGAATACTTAAGTGAATTAACCAAAAAATACGGTATATTATTTATTGCAGATGAGATACAAAGCGGGATAGGGAGAACCGGAAAATTCTTTGCCATAGAAAATTGGAATATTGAACCGGATATCATCTGTCTGGCTAAATCATTGGCAGCTGGCATGCCGCTATCCGCAGTCATTACAAAAAAAGCGATTACCGATTCTCTACCGGGAGGATCTATCGGTGGAACTTACGTAGGTAATCCGATTGCCTGTCGGGCAGCTTTAGAGGTAATAAAAATTATCGAAGAAGAAAAACTTTTAGACAGAGCGCTAAAGATTGGAGAAAGATTAAAAGAACGCTTCCTTCAGATGAAAAACAAATACCCCATAATAGGAGATGTTCATGGTATGGGGGCGATGATGGCTATAGAATTAGTAAAAGATAGAGAGACCAAGGAACCTGCCACTCAGGAAACAGCTCAAATTGTTCAGGAGTGCATCAAAAATGGCGTGTTTGTCCCCACTGCCGGCATCAACAAAAACCTTCTTAGGATGCTGGTCTCACTCGAGATTACCGATGAACAGTTAGATGAGGCTTTAGACGTGCTGGAGGGGGCA
>JAFGSC010000087.1 GCA_016934875.1 Candidatus Atribacteria bacterium | reverse complement strand
TGTCATTGCGAGCGGAGCGAAGCAATCTAACAATTGAAATTTGACACAAGATCATCATAACTCCTCAAACAAATCCTCCCACATAGGATTCATTCCTTCAATCAAATCCACCTTCTTCTGCCTCGAACTCCCTTTGATCTGCTTCTCCCGCTCCAAAGCAGCATTGATATCATCTCCACATTCATAATAAACAAGCTTGGTAACCCGATACTTTGAAGTAAACTTCCCACCCTTTCCGCTTTTATGCTCCATCACCCGCCTGCGGAGGTCATTGGTGACGCCTGTGTAAAGAACGGTGTTATTCTTGTTGGTCATGATGTAAACACAAAAGGAATTATCCATTGTAGTCATTTTGCCTTTTGGAAATATATATCGGATTGCAATTTATAAACGTGAGATTGCTTCGCTTCGCTCGCAATGACAAATTAAGATAATAAAAGATCAATCGATTTCTTCCACTAAATTCTACGATGACAAATTATATCAATGAAAAATTCATCGATATCTTCGCCTTATCTTCATATCTTTCGCGGTTTGTTATTTTTATCAACAGCAAAGTTCTCAACTTCTAATATATATTTCAAGTTGTCATTGCGAGGTACCAAGCAATCCATATGATCGTGAACCGTAAGCTGTCATTGCGAGGCACGAAGCAATCTCTCTTAATCAAGAACCACTACGAAAACTCAATCAAATCCTTCTCCACCTCGGGATAGATCGCATCGATTTCCTCCTGGATCTCGATGGTCTTTTCAAGGGCGGTCGCGATGTGGATAAAGTGGCGGGGATCACTCATTCGCCTACCTCTCTTATACTTCAAATAACTAGCGAGAACTCTTCTTCCTCCAATTTGATATTTCCAAATATAAGGTTCAACACCTTCAAAATAATATGAATCATTAATCTTAAGGTGTTTATCTTCCTCAATATAAATTGGTTTTTTTATAAAATTATTATCTCCTGTGCCTTGATATCTCACAGAATGTTGATCTATTAATGGACTTCGTAATAAATGAAGATCAACTAAATCCTTACCTTTCAATGATATCTTTTTAAACAATTCAAAATCAGCTGTAAAGGGAACTCGCGGAAAGTCAACTTTCAGAAATTCGCGATACGTGTCACGGAAAATGTTGCTATAAAAAATACCATATATATAATTGAAAATTTCTTCTGGTGATAATATTTTCGAAAAACTAGAATTTAATTTTTTGCTCAAATCAGGTAATATATTTGGTTTTCTTTCATTTCCCATCTCATCAAAAAGTTCTTTTTGTTTATTATTCGAATAAAGGTATAAAGGGAACAAAGAATTGTTTGCATAGGAACTTTCGAAAACACAACTCTCGCAAATCAAATCTGAAACAAAAAAATAAGAATATGGCTCTCTCTTCCCTTGCCTTTTTGTTAATAATGCTATGTTTTCACCATTGAGCATATGATTCATTACTCTTTTTGCAGTTCTCCAGACAATAGAATCATGGTAAAAAATATATCTATCGTCAAATAGCCTATACAAAACCTTCTCAATATAATTTACTAAATCACTATCATCAATATGTTGTAAATGATTCCAAGCATCTCGAATACTCCAACCCTTTTTTTCTCGGATTTCAAAAACCTCATGTAAACCCTCATCATCTAAGTCAGAATTCTTAAATGTCATAATTCTGTTTATAAGTTCATGTTTGTTTTCATCAATTACAAAATCATCTCTTGCAGTTGTCATACCAATACCGTTTAGCGGAAAAATGTCTGTAATTTGAAGCCAATCTAAATAATATTGAATATCTTTTGTTTTGCGAGGAATAAAAAAGTAAAAAGGAGAGCGGGGAAAAATTCTTTCATAGTTGGCATTATTCACATCGTAGGTAAGAAGCCAATTATATTTATGATCTCTTACACCAAATAAATGTTGATGTTTTATAAATTTTTCCCCATATTGACTTTGTCTGATGAATATAGTTATTGCTACTCCCTGACGAATTTCAAAGACATTATCATCCTTACTTCCATTAGGAGACTTTTCTCTTTTCAGTTTATTGCCATGCAAATCCAGTATATATATTTCAGTAAAAGTTTTCATTAGGCTTTGACGCATGCCCCGGAAGGTCGGATTATCTAAATAACTATGATTGGTAATCATTGCAACTATCCCTTGGCCAGCTTTCTGGATTTTCCATTGAGCGAAGCGCAGAAATTTAACGTAATCATCCTGAAGCCATTGAGATGTGCGTTCACCTAATGGTGCGTCATCTATCTTGTAATAACTTTGAGCTTCATCGACGTCTTCTTTCAGTAATTTTTCTGTCCACTCATTTGTGTTAGCTGGAATTGCGGAATATGGAGGATTTCCGATTATTACCAAAATCGGCTCTTCCTTCTTCACCCGCCCAGCCAATTGGCTTTCCTCGCTCAGGGAATGGATCCCGGGGATGTCAATCTGGTCGATCTCCTCCATCTCCAGGGTATTGGTCAGGTAGAGCTGGAACCGGTCATCGGCTTGCAGCTTATACCCCAGTGATTCCAGCAAAATGCTGATCTTCATATGACCGATGGCATAGGGTGCCATCATCAACTCAAAGGCGTAAAAATTTTTCAAAATCTGGTCGCGAATAAAGCCCTTTTTGCCGCCCTCGCCGTATTTTTCAACATATTCCTCCACCGCCAGCCTGATCGCCTCCGCCGGGAAGGTCAGGGTGCCCGCTGCCGGGTCCAGCACCGTCACCTTGGGGTCCGCCAACCCGTCTGGCAGATCAAATTTTTCTTTCAGCAGTTGGTGCACTGAACGGACGATGTATTTCACCACCGGTTCGGGGGTGTAATAAACACCCCGACGCTCCCGTGTTTGGGGGTCGTATTCATTCAGGAAGGTCTCGTAAAAATGGACGATCGGGTCCTCCCCCCTGCCTTCTTTATAATACTGGTCAAGGATGCTGTTGATGTCCGCTGCGTTCAACACCGCCGTGATATCTTCCACTATCACAGCCATCTGGGGTGAGAGTTCTCCCCAGGAGATGAACCTGAACACATCCCGCAGGATGCCAATGGTGGGAGGGATATAATCGAACGCCAGTTTACGGTTGAATTCTCCATTGGCACGGGTACGGGCAGCGAACAAACCGTAGGTGATTGTCTGGGAATAGAGGTCAGCAAACTGCTCGGGGGTCAGGCTTGCAATCAGATATCTCTTGAAAGCTTTGTAAAAACGGGATAGATCACCGCCGCCAGCGTCTTCATCCCGCAGCTCTTCCACTACCACCTGGTCTCGCAAAAATCGGGTCCGTTTGGCTAACTCAACCGCCAACTTTTCTGCGGTGAAGGTTTTGGGCAGCTTGAAGGCGAAGAATTTTTCCAACAGCGTTGTAAATTCTTCTACACTTTCAAGGGGTGGGGTGGCTTTAAGCTGCCTTGCAGTGAAATGCCGCCCGATGCTGACCTTATCGATCAGCTCACCTTCACGGTACAGCCGGAACTCATAAAAATCCGTCAGGATCAGGTTGGGGAAGGTATTCAGGTAGCGTTCTAATTGCTCAGATGTCTCAATCTGGTCCAGGTTGGTCCCGGGTGATTTTGCTTCGATGTAACCCACGATGAAATTCTCCCCATCCCAAACCCTGAAATCGGGATTGCCGGCTTCAGTCTGTTTGGGCAGGGTGGTTACCTGGGTTTTGCGTCCCTTTTGTAGCGGAAAATCTTCTAATAACTCTTTCAGCGTCCCGTAATAAGTTTCCTCCCGTGCATCCCCCCTAATCGTTGTTTGGGCAATTTCCTTTAAATAAGCTTTGAGCAGTTTTTTCATGAGTCCATCCCTGGGTTGTGGTGTTCATTGATTATTATAAAACACTTTGAACAAAAGGTTAAAATATGCAGGTCATGCACGTTTCGCCTGGGTGACTTTCACGCCGAAAGCGTGACCTACAAAGAAGAACCGAAATTTTTTTATTTTGAGCCGTAAGGTGGGTCTGACAACAAAACCAGGGTATATCAACAAACCCGATTGTACTTTT
>JAFGSC010000006.1 GCA_016934875.1 Candidatus Atribacteria bacterium | reverse complement strand
TTGAGACTGGGAAAATTGTCTTACAGGGAACAGGCGAAGAGCTTTTACAAGATGTGAGAGTAAAGCAAGCTTATTTGGGCGAGTAGAATCAATGGATTCTCTTAAGGTAATAGTAATAGGTAAAAAAGATTCATAATCTAATTATTTTTTAGCTTTCAAAGTAAACTTGCAGACGTACTCTAATCAGGTTTCCATTGCGAAAAAGTAGGGAATTGATCCTTCTTTTAAATTTTAAATGCGTAGAAATCTTCTTAAAAATTAGCTCAATAGATCAATCATTCTAATGAATGATTTTATTTAAAAGGCTTTTATAATATTTACTTTTATAAAAACCTTTTAAATATTTGATTATTTTATCAGAACAATGGTTCCGTTGCTCTTTCTATTTTGATTATTGGAAATTGAATCAAATTTGATAAATATATTGATATCTTCTAAAGAATAGCTGGTCCCTCACTTCGCTTATTTTTAAGGCTGATGAAAGAAACTGCCCCAATAATAATAAGACCTTGGACAATATATTTAAAGTAGAAAGGGACTCCGAGCATGATCAACCCATTTTCAATGATGCTTAGTAGGAGAATTCCGAGGATAGAACCCCCGATATTAACTAAGCCTGGTTTAAAGACTGTTGCCCCTAAAAATGCTGAAGCAATCACGGTCATCTGAAAACCATCTCCTGCAGTTGCAGGTCCACTGGTTAATTTGGATGATAGAATGACTGTTGATAGTCCAATCAGAAGTCCTTGTAATAAGTAGGATGTAAAACGAATACGCTTAGAATTAATACCTACATATTCAGCAGCATCAGCGTTACTGCCTACAGCGTAAATGTAACGTCCAAATTTACTGCGATTAGCCAATAGAAAAACAATAATGGCTGCACCAATGAAAATAATGGAACTAATTGGGATATAGCCAAAGACAGTTCCTCGGCCGATAATGGTCATGAAGTCAGGATATTTACCGTAAAAGGTTTTTCCTCCATTAATCCAATAGATAAACCCGCGACACATCGTCCATGTAGCAATGGTTGCAACAAATGCGTGAATCTTTATCTGAACAACTAATATCGCGTTGAGCATTCCCCAAAGAATACCTCCTACAATAGCTAGCGCAAACATAACCCATACATTCCAGCCTTTGTCTACAAACATTAAAATAAAGAGATTCAGTAAACCAAGGGCGCTTCCAAAAGAAAGATCGAAATCACCGTTGATCATAACCAGCGCTAGACCAAGAGCTAAAATACCACTAACAGAAATATTCATTAATACATTGGAGATATTAGAGGGGCTTAAAAATCGATTAGAAGTAATTGAAAAGAAGATAATCAACAAGAATGCCATGACTAACAATTCTCTGTTTTTTAATATTTTCAAAATGCCATTGTTATTCGCCATTTTTATAACTATAATTCCTTTCTAAAACCTAAAAATAGTTTAGTTCTATAAAATATTCTTTAGTATATTTTCTTGGTTAATTTCATCTTTTGGTAATTCAGCAGTTATTATTCCTCTACGCATCGTATAAATGCGATCAGCCATGCCGATGATTTCATTGATTTCAGAGGATATAAAAATAATTCCTTTGTGATGGGAATTTAATTCCCTTAATATTCTATAGATATCTCTTTTTGCACCAATATCAATTCCCACCGTTGGGTCGTCAACAATGAGGACATTACATTCTTTTAATAACCAGCGCGCAACGATAACTTTTTGCTGGTTTCCACCGCTTAATTCTTTAATCGATTGATTAATATCAGCATATTTTAAATTCATTTGCTCAGCCTCTTTTGTTGCAACTTGATTTTCTTTGTAGCGAGTTAGAAGAAATTCTGGGAATAATGAAAAAAGATGAGCAATCGTTATATTTTCAGATACACTGAAAGATGGAAATAAGCCATATTGGTGCCGATCAGCAGGTATTAAATAGATTCCGTGATGTACCATCATATCCACATGTGGATGAAGAATTTTTTTCTGATTAAAGATAATTTCTCCACTTTGAAAGGGTTGAAGACCATAAATCGATTCTACCAACTCAGTCATTCCAGCACCAATCAATCCATATAAACCTACAATTTCACCCTCATGAACATGAATAGAAACATCTTTTAATACTTTTGAATTGATGTGATTGGCTTCTAACAGTACTTTTCCAATTTGACTAGACTTTTCTGGGTAAAATTCTGATATATCCTGATTGATCATCATCTTAACAAGTTTATTTTTATCAAAATGCTCGTTGGTAAGCATTCCAATATTCTCTCCATTTCTCATGACCGTAATTTTGTTGCATATCTCAAATGTTTCTTCAAGTTTGTGTGAAATATAAATCATGGTCATTTCTTTTTTCCTATTTAAATCCACGAGAAGTTTCAGCAAAGATTCAGCCTCATCTTTAGGTAAACTTGCAGTTGGTTCATCTAATATTAAGATTTTTGGGTTATAAGACAATGCCTTTAATATTTCTACTACCTCTTTTTCTCCAGCCGACATTTCTATCACGGGTTTTTCTAAGTCTAGTTCAGGATATATTGGATATTGCTTTACAAGCTTTTTTGATTCTTCGATGGATTTCTTTTCATCTAAAAAAATACCTTGAGTGAATTCCTTGCCTAAAAAAATATTCTCTGCGGCATTGAGTGAAAAAACGAGAAGGGGATGTTGGTGAACGATTGCAATTCCCTTTTTTAAAGCCTCTGCTGAGCTGTTCCAAGAAATTATTTTATTTTGATAAGTGATTTGACCGGAATCAAGATAATATTCTCCACCTAAGATTTTGATTAACGTCGATTTTCCAGCGCCATTTTCTCCAACTAACCCCATGATGTCACCTTTTTCAATTGTGATATCTAAGTTAATGACTGCGTGAGTAACTCCAAAGCTTTTATTGAGCTTTGTGGTGCTCATGATAATTTCTTTTGTGGCCATTGTTTCCCCCGGAGATAAGTAATTTATAATGTTTTAAGTTTAGTTTATAACCTTACTTTTTATTTTATTGAATGCCCCAATATTTTCTTTCTTACCTAAATGCTTCTAAACTATTCATAGTGGGATACTATAACCTTTAAATAGCCGTAAAAAAAGCTAGAAAAGACCCTCGTATCCGAATTCTACACCCTCTCCTTCAGCAGGGACATTTGTAGAATCAATCCATTTATATGGAACGTATACCGTTTTACTCACGGGTATAACGCTTGCAGGATCTTTACCTTCAACGACAATCGCCTTAATGGCATCTCCTACCACTTCAGACCACCCATAAAAGTTTTGAGCAATAACTCCTACAAATGGATCTCCTTTTCTAATTAAGTCGTAAGTCTGTTCAGATCCATCAATAGACATGGTAAAAATGTTGTCCTTGGTCATTCCTGAGTCAAGAACGGCTCGGGATACTCCCCAGCCAATACCATCCCAAGTTCCGATAATGGCATCTAGTTCATCTCCATATTGAGTAATCCAAGCTCTTGTGATTTCATAAGGTAGGTTTGGCCAGTTTGAAACATCGCATGCTTCTACGGCTAGAATATTAATATCGGGGTTTTCGGGGCTATTAAAAACCGCTTCCATCATTTGATGTCTTTGTCGGTGAACATATAAATCAGGCATACCAATAATCGCTACATTTCCACCTTCAGTACCATGCATCGCTCGAATACGGTCAACGACTTGACTGCCTAATAATGCACCCATAGCCCAACAGTTACTCGTACCGTTTACGATGGTTTCACCAATGTTTTCTGTGTCTTCTAAGAAGACAGGTATACCAGCTTTGGTAGCAGCAACAACACCTTCTTCAATGAGGGATTTTTCTGAACAGCAAAGTGCAATTGCATCAACGCCTTTGCTTACAAAATTGATGATATTTGGAGAGAATTTCGTAAGATCTCCTTGACAGTCTATGAGCTCAACTTCCCAACCCTCACGTTCTGCGTAATCGACCATTCCAGCATATGCAGCAACATTAGAGTCTGCTGCCATATTTGAGGCGATATAGCCAATTTTAAGATTTGCTGCAAAACCATTGATTGCTATTAAACCGATGACTAGTGACATAATTATCAGTACAAAAGACACTTTTCTCATTGCTTATTTTCCTCCTTAATGGAAACTTATTGGGGCATTCCATAATTTGATATATTTATATATCCTTTACTGATCATACACTTTTTAATATTCACTCGGCATCATGGTATCATGACTGCAGTTCGGTAAGTTCCTGGGGTTGCTGCAGATTCGAAAGCTTTTTGAATATCCATTAATGAAAACCTTTTTTCAATTAAAGATGTGACATTAATCTTCTTATAGCTTAACAATTCTACTGCATCTTGCCAGTTTTTTAGGCTTGCACCGTAAGTTCCAATAATTTGCCAGAATTTATAGTGCACCAAGTTCGGATCGACTGTCCATTGTGGAGCAGGGAAATTAGCTGCAAAGATTAAAAATTTTGTGTTACGTGGAGCGATGTTAAATCCTTGCTCATAAGCTTTTGTATCTCCAACGGCAAATATAATTGTGCTGGGCCCTTTATTGTTTGTAAAATCGTTGATTTTTTTTACTAAATCTTCTTTGGACGGATTGATAATTTTATCAAAATGTAGTTTTTGAGCAGTTTGAATTTTATTTTCCATTAGCTCGGAAATAATAACCTCTGCTCCAAAATATCTTGCCACCTGGGCATTTAAAAGTCCCATTGTTCCGGCACCAATAACCAGAACGTGATCGCTCGGTTGGATGCTTAAACGTTCAATTCCTTGAAGGACAGTGGCAAGAGGCTCTGTAAAACCCGCTTCTTCGAATGGAATATTTTTTTCAACTTTGACTACATGTTTTTGATGGACTACTTCATATTGACCACAACCATAATGCCCATAATAACCATATTTATCTTTTGTAAATTGTTCATTTGGTCTATTTAAACATAAGTGCATATTTAATCCTTTTCTACAATTGGCGCACTCTAGACAAGGCCTATAGATGTTATCGACGACCTGATCACCAATCTCTAAATATTTTACTTTTTTTCCCATATCAGCAACAATTCCAGACTGTTCATGACCCCAGGCCATAGGATAAGGTTGTTGAGGTCTAAGGCCTAGCCATTGTTGGTAATCATGTGTACAGATATTGCACGATTTATTGTGAATAAGGACTTCATCATCACCTATGTCAGGTATTTCATGCTCATGAACCTCCGCTTTTTTATCCGCTACTAATACGCCAAATTTCATGTTCTTTTTCAATATCAAGGACTCCTTTTTTAATGTTTAATCTTAATGACCGCACAATTAACAAGTATTCAAATTATAGCAGATTTTATCATGATCACCTAGTCTTTTTTGCGAAAGTTCTTAAATATCGGATAGTATTGAGAATTAAAATAAGGCAAACAATAAGATGATTCTTTACTTCTATTTGCTTCTAAAACGCAATATTTGAGGCTAATTATTGTGATTATTATGAAAGTTTGTGATAAGCACACCGCTTAGAACCATCATTGCTCCAATGATAAACGCTGATCTCAAGTGCTCTCCTAGAACAAGAATTCCTCCAATTGTAGCAAAAACAGGAATCAGGTTTAAAAAAATACCTGAACGGCTGGCACCAAGAAAATAAATTGCTTCATAGTAAAATTGATAGCTAATTGCTGTGCCTAAAATTCCAATAGATAATGAACCAAGCAAAGTGGGTATATTCAAGTTTTTTAAATCAATTAAGGCCCCAGATCCAAAAGCAATTCCTGCTAAGATGATTGAACCTACAATACTTGCGTAACATAAAATAATGATTGAATCCATTGTACGATTAATTGATTTTCCCATTAAACTAAAAATGACCCAGCATATTACAGATCCGAGAATGTATAATTCTCCTAAGCCGATATTTCCCATAGCCATTGATAAAACTGCACCATTGGAAATTACTATAACGGCACCAATGAAAGAAATGAAAATACCGGTTAGTTTTAGGATCTGTAATTTTTCCTTAAAGAAAATCCTAGAGAACAATGCTAAGAATACAGGATTGAGCGCAACAATAATGGAAGCCTTACTGGCAGTTGTATATTTAAGTCCGGAAAAAAAACAAAAAGTATCTCCGGCAATTCCAATGATTCCCAAAAGAAAGATAATTTTTAGTTGATAGGGGTTAATTTTTGGTAATGTACGGTATTTTTGAAAAACAATGATAACTAATACACAGGAGGCAATCACAAAGCGCATAGCTGAAGAAGTTATAGGAGATATCCGTGTTGACATTAAGCGAGCAACAATAAAGTTACTGGCAAAAAAAATTGAAACCAGGGTTAGTTTGAGATAAATTTTTGTGATTTGAGATAAATTTTTCATTATACCTATACCCAATTGAATAAAAAATATGGTCAATTCTATAATCTTGCGATCATGATTAAATATAATGGATCAATTGATTTATTTTTGTTATTTATAAAAAAAATGAAGCCAATTCTGATAATTTTATAATAGTTTTTAAAAGAAAGATAGTACTTATGGAAATATTTTATTGTGAGAACTGATTATTATACGTTCATTTTGTTATAATGTTGATAAATTTATAAAATAGGTATGAGGATTATTTGGTAATCGATGGTATTCGAAATAAATAGGGCGAAAATATTGCTGTCAGAAAGGAATGATTTGAACTGCGACTTATAAAAGCATTTGAGTGGTTTTATATTATCTTATTATTCATGGTAACAAGTATTGTCTTTTACCCTTCAGTAGTCATCCGTTTTTGGTCTACCATAGATTCTATAAGTCTATTGACTGGAATTAGAATAGTACTGTCCAGCATCATTGCTGTGCTATTGAGTGTATTTGTCTTTCCACCCATTCTGTTTAGAAGCCAGGGTTTGGTTGATGACCAGAAGTTGAATGCTATTTTAGAGAGAATGGCAGATCATTATGGCTTTAAAAAAATACCTGGAATCTATCGGATAAGAACCGTTCAAATGAATGCTATTTATTATTCTTCAATGAATAAGCATTGCATTGGGCTAACATCTGGGATACTTGATGCCTATCGAGATCAATTACTCAGCGATAAAGATTTGGAATATATTTTTTCTTTTACACTTTTTCAAAAGAAGAATCAAAATGATTTAAAAAGAAATTTAATGTTTGGTATTGCCAGTTTTTATAAATCGATGGGCTATATAGTGCTTTTTTTAGGCAGGGGCTTTTTAAGGATAAGGAAAGTTACAAATCATAGGGCATTTAGTTTTTTTGGTTACATTCTCGGAGCTTTTTTTATACTCGTAGGGACCATTCTTAGAGTCCCTGAAAAAATAGGTTCTATTTTTGCTGCACCTCTGATTGTTAACTTCTACAAGAACGCTGACTTATATTCTAGTAAGATAATAGACCTAGGAGCAATGAAGGCAATATTGCAAAAAATAAATGACTATAATCAAAAAATTGAACAAAATTTGTCCCTACTGGCAGAACCGGAATATTGGCTTGTTCAGCCTGTTAAGCTTTTTAAAATAGACCAGTTGTTTATGCTCAGGCCATCTTTTGAGAAGAGAATCCAATGGATTCTCTTGAACAAAATTCATTGATATTTTCGGTAAGGAGGCTTTATGGATTTTCGATATTTTCCTTCCTACCCAAATCGAAGAAGACCAATTTCGTTCAATAATTTTCTGGAAAGAGGCAAAAAATTATATTAATCAAATGGTAACGGTTGAAGGAACTGTTGTAAGAACCCATGACTCCGGCAATGTTTGCTTTTTGAATTTTGATTTTGATTGGCAAAATACGCTTGATTTAGTGATCTTTCAAGAGAATTATCATTTATTTTTTCAACCCCCTTCCAAGTATTATTTAAATAAAAAAATACAGGAAATGGTTTGGTTCAATTCCACAAAGATAAGCTGCAAATGATGATTAAATTACCCCAAATGATACGGTTGATCAATTGAAGTTGACTTATATGGGTTACTCAATATAAAATGGTAGAAATTTTTTATTAAAATTAAAAGGAATAAAGTTGTTAGTGTCCTATTCCGATGTGCTGGAAGGCTGATTGAGGTGTGAAATTTTTCGTTTGTGACGGAATTAGGATATATAGTTTTGATGTGTTTGGAATAAAATGTTTAGTAAGGATATAGTTTCAAAAATGGATTATTATAAAGAAGTTAAAAAGCCAAATCGCATAATAGGGAAAACATTATTTAGTGTAATTAGAAAATATTTGAATTTTAAAATTGATATACATCTAGAAGAAAATGAAACCAAAGATTTAAAGCCACCTTATCTAATCTTAGCTAATCATGTAACTTATTGGGATCCTTTTTTAGTCAATCTATTTATTAATGAACCTATTTGTTATATTGCGGAATCCGTATACTTTAGAAATCCTATCCTGCGCTTTTTTTTAAATCTGGCGGGCTCTATTCCCAAAAAAAGATTTGTTTCTCATTATTCCCCAATAAAAAGAATGATTCGAGCGAAAGAAAATGGAAGAATTTTGGGAGTTTTCCCGGAAGGAGAACGTAAGTGGGATGGAACAACGAATGAATTAATTCTGCATTCCACTTCAAAATTGATTAAAAAGCTTAATGTACCGGTCGTAATAGCAAAAATAAAAGGTGGTTATTTAGCCTATCCCCGTTGGGCAAGGGCACCTAGAAGAGGGAGGGTTAGTTTATCTTATCAGGTATGTATTACCGGGAACGAAGTCCAAGAATTGGCTGTGCAAGAGATCGCAAAAAAGGTTAAAAAATTTTTCTTCCATGACGAGATGAATTACCAGAAAGAATATTTAAATACCTATTTAGGGGATCATTTGGCAGAACACTTAGAACACTTACTGTTTGCATGCCCTCATTGTAAGTCGTTCAATACCCTTGTGTCCCATGAAAATGTTTTATATTGTGCTCAGTGTAACTATCGAGTTATCTATAATCAATATGGATTTCTGAAAGGTCTTCAGAAGAAGTTATATTTTGACAATGTTAGAGATTGGAATCGCTGGCAAAATCGTTTTTTAAAAGATTATATCATGAGAAAATTAACAGAGGATGATCAAGGGATTCTTCTGGAAGATGAAAATGTAGAATTACTCGAAGGAAGTTTTACGAAGCCGTTCATGTCGATTGGGCTGGGGAGGTTAAGCCTAAAGCAAATGAAAATATTTTTTACGGTTTTCGAAGGTAAAAAATATCAATTCGAATTAAAGAAGATTACTGGTATGAATGTACAATTTCATGCAGTGCTAGAATTTGGCTATAATGAAGATATATTTCGGTTTATATTTAAGAATCAACATATTTCAGCCTATAAATGGGTACAAGCCGTTCATTATCTGAAAAATGAGGTTTTTAATATTGCCAAACAGTCGGTAGGCTAAGGCCAAGATGATTCTATTTAATTCCGTTTTCCTTTACCTGATCATTTGTTTGATATTCAAAAACGCTAACTGTATTCATAGGTTTTTGATGATCCTCTCTTGTTCTGGAAGCAAAGAAACTGATAATATACTGGTGAGCAGGTGAAACTTTGAAATCATTTTTTTTGTTTTTTAAAATAACATCTTATAATGTATAATATATTGATATAAAGGTTTGTGAGTATATGGGACATAATGATCTACAAAGAACAAAGATTATATTAGTGCGACACGGGGAATGCCAAGGTAATAGAGAAGATTTATTTCGTGGCAGAAGTGATTTTCCCTTGAATAAGGAAGGTTTTAATCAGGCAAGAGAATTAGCGAAGGAGTTGAAGTCATTTCAACCCATAAAGATCTTTACCAGCCCCTTAATACGAGCTAGGCAGACAGCAGAAGCCATAAGCCAGGAATGTAATATTCAAGTTGAAGAGCGTTATGGAATGAATAACATTGAACTTGGTTCCTGGGAAGGCAAATCTAAGTTATATATAGCTGAAAAGTATCCTGAACAATGGCAGGTCTGGTTAAAAGAACCTGAAAAACTGAGTTTTCCAGGCATGGAATCCTTAGATAAGGTTCAGGCTAGATCTAGGAAAGACTTGGATGATATCATAAAAGAATTTTCAGGTAAGACAGTGATCATTGTATCCCATCGAGCTGTTCTGAAGCCTTTAATTGCCTCTTGTATAGGAATAAAGAAGCCATATTTCTGGAGAGTTCACGTAGATACTGCTTCTTACAGTGTTATCCATTATGAAAAACGAAGAGGCTTTAGTCTCATCCAGCTGAACCAGACAAAACATCTTACAGAATTTATTTCTGAATGGCAATGATTTTTTATTGGAGAGGTGTAAACGTGGTTAAAATTGATCTTAAAGTGATTAAAAAACCTTTGTTGATTTTTTTAATTTTAATTATTACAAGCCTGACAATTCCTTTTTTATTACCAGCTACCTTTAAAGGGGCATATTTGTTTTGGATTATTTTGGCAGTCATAACGATTTTCTATGGGATCGTTAGGATTGGAGATCATCAGTGACACGTTCATTCATTATGATAATGGGTATTGTTTTATGGTTTATTCTTGGCTGCGTAGTCTCTTTTTTAGCTAAGAAAAAGACAGGCCCAGGGATTGCTGAATACTTTATAGCGAATCGAACCATTGGGGGATTTATCGCTGCAATGACTTACAGTGCTACAACCTACAGTGCTTTTATGATGGTTGGATTAGTAGGGATGACCTATTCTGTAGGAATAAGCGCAATGGGCTTCGAATTATCCTATTTAATGGGTACAATTTTATTGTTAGTATTATTCGCACCCTATTTTTGGGAAATGGGGAAGCAATATGAATGTATTACCCCAGTAGAATTGCTAAGCAAAGTTTACCAAAGTCCATTATTGGGAGGAATTACCACAGTTTATTGTTTGTTGATGCTCATTCCGTATATGTCCGTTCAGTTTACCGGTATCGGGTATTTATTAGAGACATTGACCGGTATTCCCTATCAAATGGGTGTTCTTTTAACATTCATCATTATAATCGTGTTTACTTTGTGGGCAGGTATGCGCTCAGTAGCTTGGACGGATGCACTGCAAGCAATGATTATGCTTATTTCCTCGGTTTTTCTTTTATATTACGTGATACATTATTTTTTTGGAGGATTTAGCCAGTTTTTTCATATTTTTCAAAACGAACATCCTGATTTATTATTAGCTAACAAAATGCCCTATCAAAAGTTCCTGGGTTTGACAATACCCTGGTTATTTTTTGCTATGACCAATCCACAGGTATCCCAGAGAATGTTTATCGCTAGGGATAAAAAAAGCTTGAAGATCATGATCATTGGTTTTGCAGTGTTTGGTCTCCTATATACCTTAATCGTAACGCATCTTGGGTTAGCTGCAAGACATATCTTTCCGAACATTACGAATACGGATAGAATTACACCTTTGATTTTAGATCAAGCACCGATCGCTTTGGCTATGTTCTCATTTCTAGGAATTGTCGCAGCATCAGTATCTACGGTTAATTCGATCATTCTTACCCTGAGTTCAATGTGTACTATTGATATATATGAAAAAATATTTACGGTTGATGAAAAGAAAAGGTTGTTATTTGGGAAGATGATGGTCCCAATCATAGCTTTATTAGCCTTTTTATTTTCTTTAGGACAGTTTGGTGTTATCGTTGAGTTATCGGTTATGTCTTCTGCTGGATTATTGGCTCTGGTTCCCAGCTATTTTGGTATTTTTTGGGGAAAAAGAGATCGGATCGCTTCAATTAGCAGTATTATTGTAGGTGGGTTATCAACGGTGATAATGTATTTTACTGGATATTTCCCTTTGGGTATCTGGCCGGGAGCATGGTGCCTTTTTTTATCGACAGTTATCTTTTTCACAATCAGCGAGATAAGATTCTCAAAAAATGAAAAGGGTTAAAGCAATAGGCAATGGTACATCTCTATTAAAGTTTAACTCGAGAATAACTACGCAGATAAAACCTTTGCAGGTTTCTTTCTCAATGATGATTGATTTTATTTGAGAAAGTATTTTTCCAGACGATTCATTCCTTCCATTAATTTTTCCAATGATGTAGCATAGGAAATCCTGATATAACCTTCTGCATTT
>JAFGSC010000086.1 GCA_016934875.1 Candidatus Atribacteria bacterium | reverse complement strand
TCCAATTAATCCTACCAGTTCATTTTTTTCAATTCTGGTATTAAATTTATCCACTGCTTTGAGCCCACCAAAGTAACAGCTTAAATCTTTTAATTCCAATATTCCCATTTCCATTAGCTTAATGATCCTCTTTTCTCTTGGGAATTAAAAAAGAAAACTCACGATTACCAAAGATACCATCCGGTTTCCTCAACATTAATATCACTAAAAATAAAGGATAAACGACGAGTCTCCATTGCTGAAAATTGATCACGCGTAAAAATTCCGGCAATACCGTTAACCCGGTAGCGGCTATAATAGAACCAGTAATACTGCCCATTCCACCAGCATAAAGGTAAATGAGATAATCAATCGATTTGATAAAACTAAAATTATCCGGGTGAATGAATCGTAATACGTGAGCAAAGAGCCCCCCGCCCACTCCGGCAAAAAATGCACTCATACTGAAAGAAATAATTTTGTAGCGAGTCGTATTTACACCCATGGTTTCAGCTGCCAATTCGTTTTCTCTAATCGAAAGACAAGCTCTTCCATGGGTTGAATAAATAAAATTGCGCATCACGATTATCGATAGAATCGTAGTGACATATACAAACCAAAATTTAGAAAGTGCCGGGATACTTGACAATCCCCTCGGTCCGCTTAGTTGACTAATTGTTTCAGAAAATCGGACCAAACCAATATTTTCAAAAAAGACTGCAATTTCATCGGTAGCACGAACAATGGATCGGACTACTTCGCCAAAGGCTAAAGTCACAATGGCTAGATAGTCACCTTTTAACCTCAAAGTCGGCAATCCGATAAGATATCCCGCAAGGGCAGCGATCAATCCTCCCATGATCAGGGAAAAAATAAAGAGCACTAGCTGTGGGAAATAAGCCATATTCGAGGCTTTAAATAGAATGGTAGTGAAATAAGCCGAGGTATAAGCCCCGATACACATAAAACCTGCATGACCAATTGAAAATTGACCAGTAAAACCATTGATTAAATTCAAACTCACGGTCATGATAATATTGATTAAGGCAAACATGAGAATTTGCATATAATAACGAGTGAGAATCCTGGGAAGAACAGGAATTGTCCCGTTCAACATTTCGATTAATACATAAAATGCAATCGCTAAAATGATAAATTTGTAATAGTTCTTGATTAATAAAAATATTTTTTTCAGCATTCTAACAGTTTAAACCTTTTCTTTAGTGAATTTGCCTAATAGTCCCGCTGGCTTAAAAATCAACACTACAATGAGGATAACAAAAGCAATCCCATACCCAAAATTGGAATTAATGGAAGTGGCAAAGGTTTCAGAGATACCCATCAGATAGCTACCTACCATTGCGCCGGGTATATTGCCTATTCCCCCTAATACCGCAGCAATAAATGCTTTAAGGCCCGGCCATATTCCTAAATATGGGGATTGCAGTTGCCCATAGTTTAGAGCAAATAGAGTGCCAGCCGCGGCTGCTAGTGAGGTGCCAATACCAAAAGTAATGGATATGATTTTATCAATATTAATACCCATCATTAAACAGGCATCCTTATTAAAAGCAACCGCTCTCATCGCTTTTCCGACCATTGTTTTCTTCACAATATACTGTAGCAAGATCATTAAAAGAATTGTTACTGTAATGTTTAAAATTCTGATATTGTTGATAGATATTCCGGCAAAATTATAGGTCTGATCAGCGATTAAAGCAGGAAAGGGTAAAAATGCAGGACCAAAAACAATCTTGTTGATCGGAAAAGGCACATCTCTGGGAGAAAGAGCAAAAAAATTCTCCAAAAAGAGGGAAACACCCAGAGCAGTGATTAAGGCTGCCAACCTCGGCTTAAACCTTAAAGGTTTATAAGCAACCTTTTCAATGATCATACCTAATATAGCTGTTATGATCATTGAAACAAGTAAAACGACAATAAAGGGAAAACGAAAATTTTGGGCAATAAGATAATTGCCCAGGAAACAAGAAATATAAGCGCCAAACATAAAAAGATCGCCATGGGCAAAATTAATCAATTTTATAATTCCATAAACCATTGTGTATCCCAAAGCGATGAGGGCATAAATGCTTCCCAGCTGAATACCATTAATGAGCTGCTGTAAGAAAGACTTCAGCCCGAAAGACATAACGTATAAGGACAAAAAAAACAATGTGATGATAGAAATAATAAGGTATTTTTTCCAATTCGCCAGTTCATTATAAATTGAAATGTTGTGATTCAAAGTATCAGATAGCTTTTTTTTATTCATGTTTTCACTTTCAAATCATTAGTTTGGTATAGTTAAATGCATCTATGCCATAAAACTATAGCATATGGATATATCAGGACATTACTTTGAATTGAGTAATGTCCTGATATGAAATCATGATTCGATTTCTCGAAAAATTACAATTAATCTACAAAAATTTTATTAAAATTTCTATGGATTAACCGTTTTATGGAATACAAATTTACCGTCTTCTACTTTAATAATGGCTGCACTCTTAATTGGGTTACGATTTTCATCATAAGTAATTTGTCCCGAAACAACCTCTTTATTAAAAGCTTTAATCGCATCTCTAATGGCTGCACCTTCCGTAGATCCGGCTCTCTCTAAAGAGTCAACCAAAATCAATGCTGCATCATAAGCCAGAGTAGCTAAGGCATCCGGAGTCTGTCCAAACTTTTCTGAATATTCTTTAACAAAATTCTGAACCATGGGTCTTGGATCTTCAGAGGAATAATGGTTACAGAAATATCCGCCATCAATGGCTTCCCCCGCTAATTTTGCTAATTCTGATGAATCCCAACCATCAGCGCCAACAAACGTAGCGGTGATTCCCAAATCGCGAGCTTGTTTTGCTTCCAGCGAAACAGCGTTATAATAACCAGCTAAGAAAAGTACATCCGGATTTGCCGCTTTGATATTCGTTAATTGTGCAGAGAAATCGACCGTTTTGCTCTCTTCGGTAAAAGACTCGTAAGCTACAACTTCTCCGCCTAGGTTCTCAAAAGTAGCCTTGAATACTTCAGCTAATCCCTTGGTATAATCATTGGCATTGTCAAAGATGACTGCTCCTTTTCTAGCATTTAAATCATTGTAGCTGAAATTAGCAACAACTGAACCCTGGAAAGGATCAATGAAGCAAGCTCTGAAAATATAGTCACCGGTCTGGGTCACTTTTTCTGCAGTAGAGGTAGGTGTAATGACTGGAATCCCGGCATCCTGAGCGATTGGAACGCCTGCCAAAGTACAACTACTTGTTACAGAACCGATAATCGCAATGACTTCATCCTGATCCATAAGCTTACGGAAAGCATTGGCCGCTATTTCAGGAGTTCCCTGGTCATCTTCAACGATGTAATTAATCAGGTATTTTGTTCCTCCGATATTCACACCACCTGCTGCGTTCACTTTATCAAAAGCCATACCAGCTGCATTTTTCGTGGATATACCAAAGGTAGCTACATGCCCTGTAAGAGGCGCAACTCCACCGATCTTAATTTCTGCAGCAAATGTACTTGAAACAGAAAATAAGAGGCAAACGATAATCATTAAAAAAAAGTACTTTTTATTCATTTGATTTTTACATCTCCTTTTTATACCTTAAATATCAAACAAATTTAATGCCAGCAAACATCAAGTTAACGAATTTCAAATACTAAAAGACATTCTATTTCCTAAAAAATTACCACCCCCTTTTGTTTTTCTGTCCAAATCTTATCTTAAAGTAAATATTGTTACGTATGTTAGAAATGTTGATTCATATCCAATGATCATTCGCCCCAAGTTTGCCCTTCATGCTTTAATGGTAAGAAATGGTAAGAATGGATCTACGTTCATAAGATTCATAATTTCAGTATACTTTTTTTATAAATATTTATTATCTTAAACGATTGAATATATATCATATTTTTTTAGCATAAAGAGTCATCATTTGTCAAGAAATAATTTATGAAAAATCAATGAAGGAAATTAGAAAAATATTACCCTCCGTTAATTTCCGGAGGGTAATATCTAAATATAGAATACAACAAAACTGGTAAATTCATCTTGTTTAGATTGTTTATACTAGAACTCGAATTTCATGCCAGTATGCAGGGGCAAAAATTTATCCTTAAAAACCTGGTAGAGTTCCGCCTGTGCTTGAAAACCAGTACAATGTCCAGCTGCTATTGAATGAATATCAAATTTTGATAAAGCATTGACGGTTTTTTTAATTCTATCCATCGGGGCTTCTACGAGATGCAAACCACCTATGATTGCATTAATTTTCGTCATTTTTGAGAGTTCGATGCACTGCTTGGTAATATTCACAATGCCGGCATGGCTGCAACCAGAGACAATGACAATGCCCTCATTTCTTACATTGGCAACCACTGAAATGTCATCTTTCATCTGATCCTCAACAACTTTAAAATCATCGGTTATGGTTTGAAGGGCTATGCCAACTTCCTCAAAATCAGTCTGTCTTTTCACCTCACCCGTGGTCATGATTCCAGGCATCATTTGTAAGGGATCCACGGTGAAATACAATGTTCCCCCTGCATCCCTTATTTTCTTCTCAGAATCACAATTCATTACCCCTACATGCCTTAAAAAAGGATTCACAATAAAATTCAGCCGGAAAATACTCGGATGAGCGACAATCGGCAAATCCTCCTTGCCAATTGCTTTTAAAACTTCTACCATACCCAGGGTATGATCATAATGGCAATGAGTCAGTA
>JAFGSC010000085.1 GCA_016934875.1 Candidatus Atribacteria bacterium | reverse complement strand
TTTGAAAGATCTTTCTTATTGCATTCATAAAAGCGTCATATCCACCATCGCCCTGAGCGCTGTCTTCTAGCTCAACGGATTTATTATTGTTTTCATATGACAGCTTCACGGCAGCAACTGGCTTGGTTAAATAGCTGGTAAGTATATGACAATCTCTCAATTTAAAAATATCTTCTTCAGGAGTTTCTAATACATCTGATACAATATAGGGCAAATCAGCAGGAGTAATCATTTTCTTTTTATCACCAAGTTCGATAATTCTTTCTAAAACGTCTTTCTTCTGCTTCTGGGAAAGGCTAATTCCAATTTCCTCAAGATTAAATTCTAGACTAGATTTACCACTTAATTTTCCTAAAGAATATTGCCTAACCCGATTAAACCTCTCTGGAAGAAGATTACTGGCATAGAGGTTACCTTTTCTATCACCATCTGCATGAACTCCGGCTGTTTGAGTAAAAACATTCTCTCCGCAGATAGGCTTATTGGCCGAAATGCGATAGGTTGAAAAGGCTTCAACGGTTTTACTTAAAAAATATAATTTCTTTTCTTGAATCCCTATCTCTAAACCCATAAAATCCCTTATTGCTACGGCTACCTCTTCAAGCGGCGCATTTCCTGCTCTTTCTCCCATTCCATTCACGGTACAATGGACACCCTTTATTCCAGCTTCCACCGCGGATAATGTATTTGCAGTTGCCAGACCATAGTCATTGTGGCCATGAAAATCAAAATGTAAGCCAGGATATTCTCTGATCATATCCTTTAAAAATTGATAAACCTGTGACGGATGCAAGATACCCAATGTGTCTGCCAGCATGAATCTTTTTATCTTTTCTTTGCAAAGATTATCAATAAAATAATAAACATAATCAGGCGAATGGATCATTCCGTTTGACCAGTCTTCCAACCAGACATTGCAGTCCATTCCTAAACTGTGGGCATAGGCTACTGTTTCCTTGATTTCTTGAATATGTTGTTCTTTGGTCTTTCTCAATTGGGTGGTCAAATGCTTTAAGGAGCCTTTAGCCAGAATATTAATCACCCTACCCCCAAGCTGATTAATCCAGTCGACTGATTCATGAATATCCACAAATCCTAAAATCTCAACTTTATCAGAATATTGATTTTGATTTGCCCATTGAATAATTTTCTGAACTGCTTCTTTTTCGCCTTCACTTACTTTAGCACTGGTTACTTCAATTCGATCAACTTTAATTTCATCCAATAGTATTTTCGCTAAGGTCAGCTTTTCTTCTGGTGAATAACTAACATTCTTCATCTGTTCTCCATCTCTTAGTGTAGTATCCATAACTTCAAGCACTTCAGACATTACTATTCCTTTCTCTCCAATTATTTTTGTGCAATTGGATTGATAAAACTTTATCTCTGTTTCTTTATTTGCTTATGCATTTTTTACTCTTCTTATCATCATCTTGTTAATCGCTTTTAAATAAGCTTTCACGCTGGCTTCCAAAGTATCAGTACTGACACTCTTTCCTACAAATGACATGCCGTCATCCTTAATTTCTACGACCGCTTCTCCCTGCGCATCTTTACCTCTTGTCAAAGCTCTAATATAATAATCCGATAGCTTCGCTTTTACCCCAGTAATTCGATCAATCGCATTGAATAGGGCATCAACGGGACCATCGCCACAAGCAGCGTCTTCAAGGGTGTTCTCTTCTTTTATCAATTTTACAGTTGCAGTGGGTGCTATATTGTTTCCAGTTGTCACATGGAAATATTTCAACTCATATATATCGGCCATATCTTCAATCAACACTTCTGACATCAATGCTTCCAAATCTTCTACATAAACTTCCTTTTTTTTGTCTGCCAGTTGCTTAAATTGTTGAAATGATTTATTTAATCTATCTTCATCCAGCTGATATCCTAACTCGGATAGCCGACTTTTGAACGCATTACGCCCCGAATGCTTCCCCAATACCAATTGGTTACTTTGAAGTCCGATTGTCTGTGGCTTCATAATTTCATAAGTACTGGCACTTTTTAAAACACCTGCCTGATGAATGCCGGCTTCATGGGCAAAGGCATTCCTCCCCACAATTGCTTTATTCGGTTGAATCACAAAACCTGTTAATCGACTGACCAGCTTACTGGTGGGATAAATGTATTGAGTATCAATATCGGTAAGCTTTTGATAAAAATCTTTTCTCGTGTGAAGTGCCATCACAATTTCTTCCAGAGAAGCATTTCCTGCTCTTTCTCCGATTCCATTCATCGTGCACTCAATTTGCTGAACACCGTATTTTAAAGATTCTAGTGAATTAGCGACTGCCAACCCCAGGTCGTTATGGCAATGTACACTGACCATTGCTTTCTTGATATTAGGAACATTCTCTTGAATTCCCTGAATGAGCTTACCAAATTCGTCAGGTTGGGCATAACCCACAGTATCTGGCACATTAATAATCGTGGCACCCGCGTCAATCACATTTTCAAATATTTTGTATAAAAACTCGGGATTACTTCGACTGGCATCTTCCGCTGAGAATTCGACTTCCGGACAATAGCTTTTTGCCAGTTTTACCGCATAAATTGCCTGCTCTAAGACCTCTTGCGGCTTTTTTTCTAACTTATACTCCATATGTATTGGAGAAGTTGCAATAAAGGTATGGATTCTTGGTTTCGTAGCCATTTTAATCGCATCCCAAGCACATTTGATATCCTGTTCAACTGCGCGACATAGGGCTGCTATCGTAGAATCCTTAATATTTTTGGCGACTGTTTCCACACCCTCAAAATCTCCGGGTGAAGAAATTGGAAAACCCGCTTCAATGATATCAACCTTCATTTTTTCCAGATACCTGGCAATTTCTAACTTTTCATTGGTATTCAGGGAAGCCCCAGGACATTGCTCTCCATCCCTCAAAGTTGTATCGAAAATGAATATTTTTTGATTCATCTTATGCCTCCTTT
>JAFGSC010000084.1 GCA_016934875.1 Candidatus Atribacteria bacterium | reverse complement strand
TAACCGGAACGAATCGAGGAAGAAGCGGTAGCATGTATCTTGTTGATACGAAGAGAGGGATGCCTGTAGCGAGTGGCATTGTAGGAGGAAACATTTGCTTAGCCACAGGATCAGGTTTAGCAAGCTTATTAAAAAAGGACCACGTCGTGACAGTCAGTTTTTTTGGAGATGGGGCAACGAATATCGGTTTTTTTCATGAAGCATTAAATATGGCTGCTATATGGAATTTACCGGTTGTTTATGTATGTGAAAACAATCAATACGGTGAAGCGACTAAGAGAGAACAGCATCAGAAAATAAAGAAAATTTCAGATCGAGCCAATGCTTATGTTATGTCAGGAGTAACAGTTGACGGTACAGATGTTATCGCTGTTTATAATGCAGCAAAACAAGCGGTAGACAAAGCACGCAATGGTGGAGGACCCTCTTTGATAGAATGTGTAACTTATAGGCTAAGTGGGCATTCAGCAGGAGATTTAGCCGTTTATAGGCCTAAAGGGGAAGAAAATGAGTGGAGAAAAATTCATGATCCGATCAAAAAGTTTGAAGAAATGCTTTTAAAAGAGCAGATCATCCAACCTAAGGAAATAGAAGATATTGAAAAGGAATTTAAGGAAGAGGTAGAAAAAGCTGTAAAATTCTCCCTTGAAAGCGAGGCTCCATTGGCTGAAACAGTTCGTGATTATTTGTATCAGGAGGATGAAAAACATGAGTGAAATAATGTACATTGAAGCTTTAAGAAGTGCTTTAAGGGAGGAAATGCAAAGGGATAAAAATGTTATTATAATGGGTGAAGATATTACCCGATATGGGTTTGGTGCAAATAGGGGTTTGGTTGAGGAGTTTGGTGAAGAAAGGGTCAGAAATACTCCTATATCTGAAGCAGCGATCATCGGATCAGCGGTAGGTTCGGCTTTGAGGGGGATGAGACCAGTCGTAGAAATCATGTTTGTAGATTTCATCATGATTGGTATGGATCAAATTGTCAATCAGGCTGCAAAAATGAGCTATCTATCGAATGGAGAGATTAGTGTTCCCCTAGTGATTCGAGCGCCAGAAGGAACGGAATGGTTTGGAGGAGGTGCCCAGCATTCCCAGACATTACACTCAATATTTATGAATATACCTGGAATCAAGGTCGTTATCCCTTCAGATCCATATGACGCAAAAGGACTTTTAAAAAGTGCTATCAGAGACAATAATCCGGTATTATTTTTTGAACACAAACAATTGTATACCCAGAAAGGAGAGGTTCCGGAAGGGGAATATACAATTCCACTTGGCAAAGCAGCGGTTAAAAAGGAAGGGAATGATCTTACTGTCATTGCTACTTCCTGGATGGTCAAACATTGTTTGGAGGTTGCAGAAGAACTGAAAGATAAAATAAGTATTGAAGTTATAGACCCTAGAACTTTAGTTCCTCTGGATGTAGATACAATGGTTAAGTCTACGATCAAAACAGGAAGGTTATTAGTTGTTGATGAATCACCTGAGAATGGTGGAGTTCAAGGAGATATTGTTTCTAGGGTTATCAAGGAATCTTTTTGGAATATGCAATTTCCTCCCCATAGGATAGGTTCTTTAAATACGCCGATTCCCTTTAGTGAATCCTTGGAAAAAGAAGTGATTCCTACGAAGGAGAAAATAAAAAAAGAGATTTTATCTATGTTTTCAGAATCATAGTAAAAGCAAAGGAAAGAATATGTGGAAAATACAAATCCCCAAAACCGAATCAAAGGTAGAAGAAGCTACCCTCGTTAAATGGTACAAAAAAGAGGGTGATCAGGTTGAAGAAGAAGAATTAATTGCTGAAATCGAGACATTCAAGTCACTCATAGAAATTCATTCTCCCCATCAAGGTATCATATTTAAGATTTTTGTGGATGAAGGGAAAACCGTACCTGTAAATACGGTAATAGCGGTGATTATCAAAGAGGGAGAGAGGGTTGCTCCAGAAGATATAGAACTTTATTTACAAGATAAAAAAGAGAAAAATGAAGATCTTGGCAAAGATAAAAGTGATTTTCCTAATAAAGATCTTAAGCAAGATTTCTCTGATAGCGATGCACAGGTAAAAGCAGTACCGATTGCCCGTAAATTCGCTTTAGATAATAAAATAGATCTGTTTTTGGTCACCGGTTCCGGTCCTGGGGGAGTGATTGTTAAAAAAGATGTGGAAAGATTTCTAAATCAAAAAAATAGGAAGGCTGGTTTTACCATTAAAGAGGAAGTTCAATTAACGAATATACAAAAGATAAGCGCAGAAAGGCTGACCCAAAGTTATCAGAATATACCTCAATTTACCCTTTTTAGAAGAATTGAAATTGAAACACTCTTAAAAAGAAAACAGGAATTAAATAGGCAATCAAATGTACATCTTTCTTTGATCGATTTTATTATTTTAGCAATTACCCAAACATTCAAAGAGTTCCCAGAGTTCAATGCGGTATTTGAAGAAGGACGATTTCAATTAATTCAAGAGGTGAATATTAATTTGGCTGTAGCTTCAGAAAGGGGATTAGTAACCCCAGTACTCAAGAATTTAGAGAATATGGATATCTATAAAATTGCACAACTTAGGATGGAAATTACCAAGAGAGCAATAGAAGGAAGATTACAACCCGATGACTTTGAAGATGGTACCTTCACAATCACAAATTTAGGTTTACAGGGAATTGAGTACTTTACTCCAATTATTAATCCTCCTCAGGTTGCCATTTTAGGTATAGGAAAGTTAGATAAAACATTTCTTCCAATCAGCATTTCCTTGGATCATAGAATTATTGATGGTGCTAAAGGGGCTGATTTTTTAGAATTATTATCTGAAAAAATAACTTTTAAATTAAAGGGAGGTGAGTAATAAACTAGGTGAGATTTCTGTTCAATTAAGAAATGTAAAAATTAAAACTAAAAGAAAAAAAAGGGGGTTCGATATGAAGAAAATTATCATTTTATGTTTAGTTTTTGTAGTCATTATGTCCGTGGGTTTATTTGCATCAGCTGCTGATGATATGATTAATATTGCCATGATCGTAAAGTCGGTGAATTCTGAGTTCTGGCAGTTAATGCTTGATGGAGGTAAGAAATTTGACGAAGAAAATGCAAATGTTACTGTCACTCCTTTTGGCCCAGAATCTGAGACAGATATAGAGGGCGCTATTACGATTCTAGAAAACGTGGTTACAAGTGCACCAGACGCTATCGTTGTTGCATCACAATCTGGGGAGGGGGCTATCCCTGCTGTAAAGGATGCAATGAGTCAAGGTATCCCGGTAATAACAACTGATACTGTTATACCAACCGACGTCGTGAGTCATTTAGCAACAGATAATATTGCCGGAGGAAGGACTGCAGCAGATGCAATGATTGAAGCCCTTGAATCTAACGGTATAGAGAAAAAAGGGACTGTTGTAATTATGCATGTCGTGGTATGTGATACAGATACACAGAGAGGCGAAGGTTTTGATAAACGCATGTCTGAGATTGCTCCCGATATCAAAATCGTTCATTCTCGTTATACTGATGATGAGGTAGCCCAGGCAATGACAG
>JAFGSC010000083.1 GCA_016934875.1 Candidatus Atribacteria bacterium | reverse complement strand
GACATTAATCAAGCTCAATATACTTTGATTCAATTGTTAGCCCGTAAGGATAAAAATTTATTTGTCGTTGGAGACCCCGATCAAAGTATCTATCGATTTAGGGGAGCTGATTTAAGCAACATTATTCACTTTGAAGAGGATTACCCGAAGTGCCGGATCATTAAATTAGAACAGAACTATCGTTCTTCAGAAATGATTTTAAAAGGTGCTTCCTTGGTCATCAGGAATAATCGATACCGCAAAGAAAAAGAGCTTTGGACCAGTAAAAAAGGCGGAGAAAAAATAAAATATTATGAAGCAAATAGCGCAATGGATGAAGCAGAGTTTGTTGCCCGTGAAATTCAAGATTTGAGAAATTCTGTCCATTGGGAATGGAGCCATTTTGTCGTGCTGTATCGCACCAATTCACAATCAAGGGCTTTCGAGGAAGTTTTCGCCAAAAGCAATATACCTTTTAAACTTGTTGGTAGCATCAGGTTTTACGAAAGAATAGAAGTAAAAGACTTGATCTCTCTGTTAAAAATAATTGATAATCCTTATGAGCAGGGAAATTATAAGAGATGGTTAGGAATAGGAAAATTTGGAATAGGGGATAAGGGGTTTCAAAAATTATTGGAAATGACCCATAATGGAGAAAAGACCATTTTTGATATTTTACCCGATTATTTACAGAAGTCAGGCAATCGCATAACGAATGAAAATAAAGAGAAAATTTTCAGTCACCTGAAATTATTCATGGATTTGCAAAAGAAAAAGAAAATGGGTATTTCAACACTTGCAGAAGATTTAGTCAAGAAAATTGGATACTATCAATTAATGGGGATTGAAGACGATAGAATAAAATTAGAAAGTAAAATTGAAAATGTAAAATCATTGATTCAGTCAATTAGGGAATACGAAAAAATGAATCCAGGTAGTGACTTGAATAGTTTTTTAAATTACATTTCATTGATTTCAGACCTTGATCATCTGGAGAACCGGGGAAATGAAAACGCTGTTCAATTGATGACCCTGCACTGTGCAAAAGGGCTCGAATTTCCTGTAGTATTTCTCACTGGCTTGGAGGAAGGGATATTCCCTCATAATAAAAGCCTTTCTAGCCAGGTTGATTTAGAAGAGGAAAGAAGATTGTGTTATGTTGGAATGACCCGCGCTATGGAAAGGTTATATTTAACCTACAGTTGGCGTAGAAATATGGATGGGAGTACGAAATTTAATCAAATATCCCGCTTCTTTCAAGAAATACCTGGTGAATACAAAGAGAAAGTTGTCAGAATAGCCGATGCTCCATTGATGGAAAAGAAAAATCTAACTCAAATGAATCAATCCCTTAAAATTAATGATTGGATTATGCATCCTGATTGGGGAAGTGGTATGATTATCAGCAAAAAAGAGGCCGGTCAGGACCAGTATATCACCGTTCAGTTCAGATCCCAGGGAATAAAAATATTATCACTGAAATATGCTCCGATTAAAAAGATAGAGAAGAATTCTCAATAAAAGTGTTCTTCTAAAGAGAATCTTCTCTAATCTTCATCAGATACGATTTAGAATGCGGATCAATGATAATTGTGCTATTCCATCATTATTCGTTGTTTAAAATCTCACTTGGATTTTCTTCTTTTTGTTCCTCTACTGCTTCTTCTTCGGTATTGATTAGTTCAACGTTCTTTACGATAGCTGCTTGCTCTTCGATATCCTTTAAGTATTGATCGAATGCCTCTTGCTGCCTTGTAGGGAGGAGTTGGTTTGTAATCCCTTCTTTTACTTCTAAAAGTTCCAGATACCTTGATGGTCTTTTTTCGGTAACTTTAAAAATATGAAATCCTTTTTCAACAGCAATGATTTCGCTGATTTCTCCGATTTCAAGAGCAAATAGTGTTTCGTCGATTTCGTCGGTTAAAGTTCCCTTTTTTACGAAGTTGAGGTCACCGCCATTTTCAGCAGTCGAAGCAATGGATGATTCTTTTGCTATGGTAGTAAAATCCTGACCTTCTGTTAATTTTTGCAGTATTTGCTCCGCCTGTTCTTTAGTTTCTACGAGGATGTCAAAAGCATGAACCTCTTCTTCCTGCCAATATTCTTCTTTGTGTTCATCATAATATTTCTGATAATCTTCGTCGGTCAGTATTGTTTTTTCAACAATTTCTCTCTCTAATAAAGATTGAATGAGAATTTGTTCAACGGCTGCCTTAATCTGAAAAGATATATCAGGATCATTCCGAAGATTTAATTCGTCCGATTTCTGAATCAATAATGATTGGGTAATCATCTGTTCAAGTAAATCTTCTTTCTTAAGCTGTACCTTGTAGTTTTCAGGAATCATACTCCAATATTTTTCAAAATCTGCTAAAGTAATGATTTCATCATTGACAGTAGCCAAGATATCCTCAGGATTTTTTTCTGTATCAGCCTGCTCTTGGTTTGCTGATATGGTCGTGTATAATGATGTTAAAGTGAAAAAAGTAATTAAGAAGATAACAATAACTTTATTTAGTTTTTCTGATATTTGGTTCAACGAAAATTCTCCTTTCATATATGGTCTTGTAATTTTAATAATTCAGTCTAGCATAACCATAAAGTGAAGTAAAGCATAATCTAAGTTCTTCTAAATTTAAAAGCAGCGATTTAAGCTGGTCAGTTAGTGAATTTTTCAATGATTCAGCTTGTTTCAGAGATTAAATGCACATCGGAATAACTATTGAGGTTTTTGTTGTTTTTGTTATATACTAAGTTAAAATAAGAAAAGTGATGGATGATTTTTCATCGATCCCGATAGTAAAAATGAAAGATCAGAGGTATAATATCTTCCCATGAAGAACCAACAAGAAATTGAGAGAAAGATTAATCAGCTTAGAGATTTGATCAACAAGCATAATTACCATTACTATGTGCTTGATCAACCCATGATTTCGGATTTCGAATACGATCAACTCATGAAAAGATTAATTGATTTGGAGCGAGAGAATCCAGAGTTGATCCGTTCGGACTCACCAACTCAAAGGGTAGGTGCTAAGCCACTGGAAGAGTTTGCATCAGCTCAACACTTGTTTCCAATGCTCAGTCTTTCCAATGCCTTTACCAATCAGGAGTTGTATGATTTTGATCAGCGTATCAAAAGAAATATCGTTCAACAGTCATTTGATTACGTCGTCGAGCTTAAAATTGACGGATTAGCCATTGCATTAGTTTATGAAGACGGTATTCTAACCAGGGGGGCAACACGTGGCGATGGATTTGTCGGTGAGGATATCACCCAGAATTTAAGAACGATTCACAGTATACCTCTCTCCCTGAGGGATTTTCAGAACTACCACAGGATTGAGATTTATGGCGAGGTCTATATGGATGAGCATAGTTTTAAAAGATTGAATGAAGAGCGTAAAAAGTCCGGAGAAAATCTATTTGCCAATCCGAGAAATGCCGCTGCCGGTTCAGTACGTCAACTGGATCCTGCGATCACCCTTGGAAGGAACCTGGACACCTTTATCTATCAGGCTCATTTCCCTGAAGGACATGATTTTAACACGCATCTTGAGGTTTTGGATTTTTTAAAAAATGTCGGTTTAAGGGTTAATCCTAATATCAAACGATGTGCAGATATAAAAGAGGCCATTGAGTATTGCCAATCCTGGAAGAATTTAAGGCATGAGCTTGACTATGACATTGATGGTATGGTAATCAAGGTTAACCAATTGTCACTCAGAGAAAGGCTTGGGGCAACTTCGAAAAGCCCGCGTTGGGCTATTGCTTATAAATTTCCTGCGGAACAGATGACCACATCTGTTCTCGATATTGAGGTAGGAGTAGGGCGCACCGGTGTGTTGACTCCAGTGGCAATATTGGGGCCGGTGATTGTGTCTGGCTCAAAAGTCAGCCGGGCTACTTTGCATAATGAGGACGAAATCCGCAGAAAAGATATCCGAATCGGAGATACAGTATTGATACAAAAAGCCGGAGAAGTAATCCCTGAAGTTGTTGAAGTGATCAAAGAAAAACGTACCGGTAAAGAAAAGATTTTTCATATGCCTGATCGATGTCCTGTTTGCGGTTCTGAAGTTGTTAAACTTGAGGGAGAAGTAGCCTACCGATGCAATAATATATCCTGTCCTGCACAAGTCAAAGAAAGGATTCAACATTTTGTTTCAAGGGATGCCATGGATATTAATGGAATCGGTATCGCACTGATTGACCAGCTCGTTGATCGGAAACTCATCGAGAGTTTTGCCGATCTTTATTATCTCAGCAAAGAAAATCTGCTTTCCTTAGAGAGGATGGCAGAAAAATCATCTGAAAACGTTTTGAAAGCGATCACGGAAAGTAAGAATAGACCATTATCTAACCTGATTTATGGTCTAGGCATCCGACATGTGGGAAGCTATGCTTCAAAACTTCTTGCT
>JAFGSC010000082.1 GCA_016934875.1 Candidatus Atribacteria bacterium | reverse complement strand
ATTAAATAGATATAGAAATTGGAGAGGTACCGAAGTGGTCATAACGGGATCGCCTGGAGAGCGATTGGGCGGTCAAAAGCTGCCTCGCGGGTTCGAATCCCGCCCTCTCCGCCAGAGGATGATGGAGATTTAAAACGATGATCGTGCTAGATGGGGAGTTAGCGGTGCCCTGTACCTGCAATCCGCTATAGCAGGGTCGAATGCCTATCCTAGGTTATAGCTATTTGGGGTCTGACTGAAATAAGTGATGGTGAAAACCGAGTCCTATGCAGCAAAGAATTGCAAACTCCGTTAGGTCCGGAAGGAAGCAGCGGTAAGCAAGCCTCTTTGAGTGCCTTAGGTAAGCTTGGTTGGAGTTAACTGTTTCAATATCGCCCGGGTGGATAAATCAAAGATAGGGCACGGTCATCTGTAGAAATTGTATCAATAAAATTGCGATGGAAATCAACTATGGTTCAATATCGGTCAATTTATAGAAAATGGAGACCTCAATTTTTTGAAGACATTATTGGGCAAGAACATATTACTCGTACTCTAAAGAATGCTATCAAGCTCAATCGTATTGCGCACGCTTACCTTTTTTCAGGTCCAAGAGGTGTTGGGAAAACAACAACTGCCAGAATTCTTGCCAAAGCATTGAATTGTCAGTTAGGGCCAACGGAACATCCATGCAATCGATGCTCTCAATGTATACGGATTAATAATGGTCAATCAATGGATGTCGTAGAAATTGATGGTGCTTCTAATCGGGGCATTGATGAAATAAGGGAATTAAAAAGTAAGATATCCCTTGCGCCTGTTGAAGGTAAGTATAAGGTCTATATTATTGATGAAGTACATATGCTTACCAATGAAGCATTTAATGCACTTTTAAAAACATTAGAGGAACCACCTGACAAGGTTTTGTTTATATTTGCTACAACTGCACCCCAGAAAGTACCTAAAACGATCTCATCAAGGTGTCAATGTTTTGATTTTCATCGGATATCATTGGGTGATATTATCGCTAAATTGAAGAAAATTTGTGAAGAAGAAAAGCTTATGGTTGAAGAGTCAGCTCTTCGATTAATTGCCGAGAATGCTGCAGGGTCTTTGAGAGATGCCGAAAGTATTTTGGATCAATTGGTTACATATAGCGAAGATAAGATCACTGATCAAAATGTTCAAGACATGTTAGGGATAGCGCCCCAAAGACTGCTCTTTGATTTTTTAAAAGCCGTCGTAGATCGCAATACCAAGAGAGCAATTGAGTTTATTGATCAGTTAGTTAAGCAAGGAAAGGATTTACATCAATTTGTAGAGGATTTAATCGTGTATACACACCATTTGTCACTGGTAAAGATTTTTGGAATAGATCGTTATCCGAGTACCTCCTTTAATAAAGAAAATATAGATCTGGAAAAAGTTTTCGAAATGACAGAAAGAGTCAATCTGGATATGTTGCTTGAAATGGTCGAAGAATTGAATCAGATTGAAGACAAGATCAAATATCATCATTATCCCTGGATATTATTAGAGCTTTTTGTTGTAAAGGCGACTTATATTCAAACGAACACTCAGGGGCACGGTATAAAGCAAAAGGTTGAAGAGCGTATAGAAATCGATCAGGGTGTGGAAAGCTTTAACAAAGATGATCAAGGAAGAATAAATGAAAACAATGAGAATATTCCTGAAAATACAGACGCACACAAAGAGGAATTTCCATTGAATGAATTATGGCCAAAGACACTTTTAAGAATTAAAAATGAACGAATTTCACTATATGCTTTTTTGACGGCTAGTAATTCTATCCGCATTGAAGATAATCAATTGATTGTTCGTTTCCATAAGGACTGCCTTTTCCATAAGGAAAGCCTTGAAAAAAGAGAGAATAGAGAAAGACTGGAAGCTATACTTAAAGAAGAGATGAATTCAAAAATTCAGTTAAAATGTTTTATGGATGACCAAGACCCAATGGATTCTGAACGCCTCGATTTAGCGAAAGTAGATCTAATTAAAGATCAAATAAAGGGAGAAAAAGTTGTTGAACATGTCAAATCTACAAAGCAGAACAAAGAAGAAAACTCTTCTTTAAGTAAGATATTAGAGGAGGCACGTGATTTATTTGGAGGAAACATTCGTGAAGATTAGAGTAAAGAGGTTATCAAAATGGATATAAAATATCTGATGAAACAAGCGCAGGATATGCAAAAAAAGATGGAGGGTATCAAAGAAGAACTTGCCAAGAAAGAAATTAGAGTTACATCTGGTGGAGGAATGGTTGAATTGGTTGTAACTGGCCAGCAGGAAATCAAAGAAATACACATTGAGCCCGATATTATCGATGTGAAAGAAAAGGAGATGCTGGAAGACTTGATTCTGGCAGCAGTGAATGAAGGTATTCGACAGTCAAAAGAAATGATCAATGAAGAAATGAGTAAATTAACGGGTGGAATCAACTTACCAGGGATGTTTTAAGGGATTAACAAGATGTCTTATAAATATACTAAGTCTTTAGCGATATTAATTGATGAATTATCGAAATTACCAGGGATTGGCCCTAAAACTGCCCAGAGATTGGCTTTGTATATTCTTAATATTTCCAAAGAAGAGGCCGGGAAATTAGCACAATCCATTATCAATGCTAAAGAAAATATCAAGCAATGCCAGATATGTCATAATTTTACAGATCAGACGATATGTGAAATTTGTCAGGACCAGACGAGGGAAAGGGATATTTTATGTAT
>JAFGSC010000081.1 GCA_016934875.1 Candidatus Atribacteria bacterium | reverse complement strand
CAACCATTCCACTTCTATGGGAACAGAAAAATCAGGTTGCAGCCTCCCTTTTTCTAACCAATATCGGGAATGTTGATTATCAAATTGTCCTTTATTGGCTTTAATAATCAATTTAGTTGGCTTATCTAAAAATTCAATTTGCCCCAAAGTTTTCACTTTTTTTAATTCTTCAATAATTTTTCCCTTTAATTTTGCTTCAGGTAAAGGGGATACATTTACTAATCCTATATTCTTATTTAAAGGCCCAATAATTTTCACGTTAGCTAAAACAGATTCGTATCCCTCTGCTTCTAAAATACTTAATAATAACTCATTAGCTTCTGCTGCTGCCTGGCCATGATAATGGGAAGTTGCTAAAGGTTTAAGTAAATGCTTTAACTTACAGCCTTCTCTAAATTTGTTTTCCCCTATCTGCAAGATTTTTAAACCCAAATAATCAGCAATTTTTCGAATTTCCTCCTTGTTTAACTCTAAAAGGGGAGTATAAAAACCATTATATAGTTTTAAACCCCTCTTCCCCCAGGTGTCACTCTGGTTTGAACCAGTGAGTACCAGTCTTTCCGATGCTTCTTTTTTTACCCTTCCCAACTTGGCTATCCTGGTACATTTATTACAGGCCGGGCCTTTTTTTAAAAGTCTTTCCTGTTCTTTTTTCCCCTGAACAATCTTTAGTTTCAAATCTAAAGCTCTACTGATATCTTGGATATTTCTCAAACCCTTATTGTAGCTATATTCTCCAAAACTGACTGTAATCGTTTCAACTTTTTCTCTCCCTAAGGCCTTAATTGCCAAAGCAGAAACTACAGTGCTATCTAATCCACCCGA
Organism: Candidatus Atribacteria bacterium; assembly: GCA_016934875.1. Classification (GTDB taxonomy): domain Bacteria; phylum Atribacterota; class Phoenicimicrobiia; order Phoenicimicrobiales; family Stramentimicrobiaceae; genus JAFGSC01. The sequence goes on along the minus strand of JAFGSC010000081.1, from coordinate 2,840 downwards.
AAAAGCCACTACAACCTCTTCTCCCTGGCTGATTTTTTCAATCTCTTTTAATACATTGTTAATTTTTTCTTTTGTACTACTCATCATCTAATCCAACTATTTTTCTTCTTATTACTTTTATTTTATTTATAAAAAAGGTCAAGGCAAATTATAAATATTGTTACAATTCCTCGACCTTTTATTTTTATTAAAATTATCTTTAATTAACAATCTATCAATTAGATTTTTCCATATATTCTTTAAAAGAAATACTTTTATACCATCCTTCACCAATGTAATTTAATACTGGAATAAATTGCTCAGTAGCAACATATCCCGGTAAAGGCGCTACTCGGCTATGATTGCTATCTAAAAACCAGGTAGTGGGATAACCGCTAACTTGGTACAATGTAGCTAATTTTCTTTCGGAAATTTCTTTCTCATTTTCTACTACTTTGTTTTCTGAGCTTGCATTTATTTTAATAGTCACAAATTTATCGGAAAGTATTTTTTTTACTTCTTCATTAGAGTATGTTTGGTCAATCATTTTTTTACACCAACTACATCCATCGGCATAGAAATAGACCACAACGCTTTTATTCTCCTTTTCTGCCAGAGCCAATCCCTCGTTATAAGATATCCAGTTAAGGACTAATGGCTTGATCTGTTCTACCGCCTCTGCATTTTGTTCGTCTATTTTAAGATATGATTTTAATCCGAAAAAAAATACTACTACTAATAAGATTAGTAATACTATTATTTTATCTTTTTTTGTGGAAAATATCTTCATTTTTACTTTAAACCTCTCCTGTTTATATTTAAATTTATTTTTATTACTTTGTCAACTTTGCACAATTTTAATTTTTAAAGATAACTATTTTTTACTTAATAAAATAACCTACTACCCTCAGAAAATTATCAGTAAGAATCAAACCGCCGATCAGTATCAGTAACATTCCCCCAACTAATTCTATTATTTTGAAATGCTTTTTAATTTTACTGGAAAAGGAATAAAATTTATTAATAGCCAGGGCAGTCAATAAAAAAGGAATTCCTAAGCCGGCTGAATAAATGGCAAGTAATAAAATCCCTTGATAAACTGTTTCCTGAGTTCCGGCATAAATCAATATTCCGGCTAGAATAGGTCCCACACAGGGAGTCCAGCCAAAAGCAAAGGCCAAACCCATTAAAAAGGGGCCAACTATAATGTTAACTGGCCTGGTTTTACTATAAATCCTTTTTTCATAATCTAAAAATTTTATTCTATATAGACCTGACATGTGTATTCCAAAAATTATAATGATAAGTCCCCCTATTTTCTTTAAAATAAATGCCTTTTCTAATAGAAAGCTGCCTAAAAAAGTGGCGGTAGCCCCCAAAAGAATAAATATTAAAGAAAATCCGAGAATAAAAAACAAAGAACTTATAATGATGGTATTCTTATTTTGTTTTTCCCCTTTTTCTATATCCTCCAAAGATATCCCTGAAATGAAGGAAATATACCCTGGTACTAAGGGCAAAACACAGGGAGAAATAAAAGAGAAAAGGCCAGCTACAAAAGCTGCCATTAAAGAAACTTCACTCACATTTAATGTTGTCATTATAAAATAACCTCTTGAATTAGTTTATAGTTATTATTTATTAACCTTAGATTTTTTCTTATAATCTTCGATAGCTTTAGATAAGCCATCAGCTGCTAAATTGGAACAATGCATTTTAACGGGTGGAAGCCCGCCTAAGGCCTCGGCAACCGCTTTATTAGAAATTTTTAAAGCCTCATCAATATCCTTTCCCTTGACCATTTCGGTAATCATACTGCTGGTAGCAATAGCTGCCCCGCAGCCAAAAGTTTTAAATTTACAATCAATGATCTTATTGTCTTTTACCTTGATATAGATTTTCATAATATCCCCACAAACAGGATTCCCCACTTCTCCTATACCATCAGCATTTTTAATTTCTCCTACGTTTCGTGGATTATTAAAATGATCCATTACCTTTTCACCATACATGCTCATTCGGCAATTCTCCTTCTTAGTTCTAATTAAACGAAAAACTAAAAACCATAATTCAAAAATTTAAAATTGACCAATTAAGAAAGTATAAAAGGTTTGCTTTTTATCTTTTTCTATCTCCTAAACGCTATCAGGGCGTATGCACTACGCCCCTACTTTTTCTTTACTATACGTTCGGCGCTAAACGCTATATGCTATTATCTATTTCAGTCCTTCCCAATTCCTTTTAAAGGGAGAAAGTGCTCTCAGTTTCTCAATAATTCCCGGCAATATATCTATTACGTAATCTATTTCTTCTTCTGTATTATCTTTCCCCAAAGTAAACCTTAAAGAACCGTGAGCTATCTCGGGAGGAAGCCCAATGGCTAATAATACATGCGATGCCTTTAAAGAACCGGAAGTACAGGCTGAACCACTGGAAGCAGCAACCCCTTCCATATCCAAACTTAACAACATCGATTCTCCCTCGATAAATTCAAAACATAAATTAGAATTTCCAGGCAATCTATTAGTTGGATGACCGTTCAAACGAACATTTTCTATTTTGTCCGTAACCCCTTTGATCAATTTATCTCTTAATTTAACTACCCTATCTTCTGTTCTCTTGGCCAACCTCTTCTCTGCCAACTCTGCAGCTTTACCTAATCCAACTATTCCGGCTACATTCTCTGTACCAGCTCTTCTATTTTTTTCCTGACTACCACCATCTATTAAAGTGACTATTTTTGTTCCTTTTCTCAAGTACAGCACTCCTACGCCATTGGGACCATAAAATTTATGTCCGGATATTGATAACAAATCTACTCCCAAATCGTTGACATCTATAGGAATGTGTCCAGTAGTTTG
>JAFGSC010000080.1 GCA_016934875.1 Candidatus Atribacteria bacterium | reverse complement strand
TTTTTCGTCAAGGATATTCATACAAAGAAAATCCCTGCAAATATTCGTTCCCGATTATTTAGGAAATTACAATTGTTGGACGACGCCACGAAGTGATGAATACCCATACAGCTAGTTACCATAAGAAGTAAAATAATTCAATTAAATTTAGCCTTTAGCAAGTAATTCCCTGTTATCTATCAATACATCAACCTTTGAGGATATATATCAATATTAATGTTCATCTATCAGTTAGCTTCAATCCGCTTTAAATTATTTATATTAATGTTTTTTTTCGCTTTCCATAGATCATACTGTAACTGCAGTCGAAGCCAACCTTCTGGCGTACGACCGAAAACCTGTGATAGTCTTATGGCCATCTCAGGGCTGACACCTGCTCTGCCGTTCAAAAGAGTCGAAAGGGTTTTTCGTGAAACGCCAAGAGCTTTGGCAGCATCGGTTACTGTCAAATTCAGTGGTTCTATACAAAACTCCCTTATAATTTCGCCTGGGTGTGGGGGATTATGCATCCTCATTTTTTACTCCTTTAATGATAGTCTTCATAATTGACATCAAAGGCATCTCCTCTTTCTAGTATAAAAGTCACACGCCAATTTCCGCTCACTTTCACCGCCCAACTACCTTTCCTCCTTCCTTTAAGTTCATGTAGATTTAGACCCGGCAAATCCATATCATCTAAGGTTTCAGCAGTCTCAAGGAGTGCAAGAATTTGCCTAAGGCGAGTTACGTGTTGTGGATTGACACCTTCAGAGCTTCCGGATTCAAATAGCTTTCTTAATCCTTTGTGTTTGAATTTCTGTATCATCTATATGTATTGTAACCAGATACGTAACGGGTGTCAAGCCGTAGTTTGATGCTTTTTATTAAGTTTGCTCCAGTTTAAAACTTTCATTTAATACCTTAGCACTTATAAATAAACTGCAGCCGTTATAGTTTTTATTGTTCCTGTCTTCATCCAGAATAATTTCAGCCTCTAATTCAGCATATTCAAGCGTCTGGGCACACACGCCAATAGGCTTTAGATCAAATTCCTGAACATCGACTCTAACTCTCACACCTTTTCGCAATGACCTGGTAAAGAATATACTGCCGGCTCTTTTTCAAAAAATGATAAAGGAGTTTATATAATTCCTTTGAAAGTAAAGGCCTTTACTTTTGTTCTGCAGCAAAATAATTAAAATTTTCCTTTAAGGACAATATCGATTTTTGACCTCTCAGCCTTCATCTTCAATTGGGCCATAAGGGGGTAATCCCAGATGCAGCCAGTCAAAAGGCTTGTCCGCAAAGTTGATTCCGTAATCCAGAATTCCCCAGCCCCCCATAGCAGCCATATAACTGACGCCAAAATCCGCTCCCAGCTGATAAAAATTGGTTTCCAGCCATCCCCGCACACAAAGCCCGGCAGCTAATTGTCTTTCCATAAAAACCCGCGAATCTTCCCTTCTTACCTGCGGATGCGAATACCACCTTTCTAATTTTTCATCCCACCAGAGATGTTTATCAGGTTTCATAGCAACAGTCGCGCCATATTTGGCCAGCGCATAAATCGACTCGTAAGCGGTTCGGTCAAAGAGATACTCCGAACGGAAAGGATACTTATCATCATAAACAAAGTAATGTTGCGGAAAACGTAACATTAAGAAATAGAAAATTCACATGAAAATTGGTTACGAAAACTTATCAAAAGATGAGCTTTATTTCGTCTCACATGCGGAATATGAGAGGCAGAAACTTATAACAAATGAGTTCGCCAAGAAACTTTGTCCTGACAAAAACAAAGCATCGCGATGCTTGTTTTCTGACAAAATAGGAATCCTTGGTAGATATTAAAGTATTCAAATATACACCTTGCAATAGAATAAAGATATTTATAAGATATTAGTGCAATATTGCAGGGATATTCGATGATATATCATATACCTAGCACCATATTTGCGAAATCTATATAAATACAGCATGCGGTATAGCAATAGTAGGATTTTTAAAGAACACCAGAGGGAAAAGTAAATGCCAACTGTATTCAAGAATGGCCCATATAGGTTCTTTTTTCATTCAAATGATCGTGATGAACCGATCCATGTGTACGTTGAACGTGAGGACATGATAGCAAAATTTTGGCTTGATCCTGTCAGGCTGCAAATTAGCGGTGGATTTAGCCGTATCGAGCTTAGGCGTATTCAGAATATTATAGAGAAAAATCATCAAAGATTGGTGGAGGCATGGAATGACTATTTCAGCAATTGAAATTGAAATCCCCAGTGCGATAGATGTGCATGTCACGGACGATACGTTGACGGTCGACCTGAGTGACGGTCGCAGCATTTCTGTCCCTGTTAGTTGGTATCCCCGTCTTATCCAAGCAACCGAGTCCGAGCGGAAAAACTGGAGATTAATTGGTAAGGGACATGGAATCCATTGGGAGGATATCGACGAAGATATTTCCATTGAGGGATTATTGGCAGGCAGACCATCCGGTGAGAGTCAGGCTTCTCTTAAAAGATGGCTTCAATCTCGCAAGGCTCACCCTACAAAAGTATAATGGGCAGTGGCCCGATCTTTTCAACCAGGCTCTCATCCGGCGAGCTCCATAAAATGGCCGCTCTGTGAATTTTTCATCGATCATTCGCATCAACATCAGATTAAATTCGTTCTCCCCGTACGGGTGGTAGTAAAATGTCGAACGAGACAGCCCCAAAAGCTCACACTGCCGGGTAACTGAAATCGTCTGATGATTTGGGATTCACTTCTCTACGTTTCACCGCTATAGGAGCTTCTTTGACTTTATTTTTAGCCAATCCAGCTCTACTTTCAACTGACCGATCTGCCGGTAAAGCTCTGCTTCTAACTCATCCCGCTCTTTCTCCTGCTGCGGCCGCCGGTTGGAAAAAATCTCAGGCAGCATTCCCAATAACTGCTGCCTCCACTGGCGGATCTGATTAGGATGGATCGCATATTCAGATGCAAGCTGTCCTATGGTCTTTTCCTCTTTCACGGCTTCTAAAGCGATCCTGGCTTTAAAGCTGGCATCATGTTTTCTTCTCATAATGAACATTGTACCATACCTCCTGTTAAGATATGGCAGGTCAATTCGCACTTGAACCCCCTGTCCAGATTTTGGGGACCAGCTCAGTTGATTTTGTTGTGGTCAAAGATGGAAAACCGGAGAAAAAGATATCAGTTCATCCATTCATTATTTTAAGGAGTATAAACAGAAATCCAAATTTAATGGCGATACTTGGAATAGAAAAAAATACATTCTTAAATCCTATCAATCCTTTAACTTTGAAAGTATATTTACATCCCCCAGAGTACTTTCTAATCTGTTTGAAACAAATTCATCTGTGTTAATCACATTATAAATATTTTCATAGATTATACTCTGTAAAAAATTTTTAAATTTATATTCCCCGATAGCACACATAATCCTATCTAATTTATAAATATATTTTTTTAATTGTGTAATATTTTTGTTTCCAACAGAATTGTCATTATTAATATGAGAGTTATCTAAATTAATTAATGAAAAATATTTATCAATATTAGCCGAAGATTTTAGATTATATTTTTTAAAATATAAAAAACTTGAAATTTCTGCAAAACATTCATTTAATAAATTGCCTTGTTCTTCATCGAATATTATTAGATTTCCCCACCACTGATGTGCAATTTCATGGGCTAAAAAAGGTATTATATTATTATCATGTCTTTTATTATTTATCATAATAATAGAAGGATCTGAATAGCCTGAATATTTATCTTCATCCGTAATTTCAATAATCTTTAGGTTCTTGTAGGGATATTTACAAAATGTTTTGTTGAAAAACTCAATAATTTTTTCTGAAATATCAAAATAATTATTTAAATTATTTTTTACTTGATCAGAAGTGTAATAAAATGATATTTCTAAATTTTTTTTATATTTAGTACTCTTATAAAAATCTCCAAAAATCATACAAAATCTAGAAATAAGGTTTTTTTCTTCCCAAAAGAATATATTTGATTCTTTTTTCCGGATAATTTTAACTAATTTTCCATGGGAAATTGCATAATATTTTTTTGGCGCATGTATTAAACATTTAAAAGAAGAAAATTGAATTTGCTCTGTAATTGGATACCATACTGAATCATAGCGCATCCAGAAATCCCTTTTATCTGTATTAAAATTTTGCAATTCATTGAAGATTAAATAGGCTATATTAATTGATGTTTCTTTTTTTAGCTTAAGATCTTTAGAAAGATTTATTTTTATTTTACCTTGTATGAATGAATATTCTAGATCACAAAATTCTTTTTCTTTTATTGAGATAATTTTAACCTTTGGATTTAGTTTAAATGATATTGTTTTTAATTTATTTTGAAGACTAGAAATTTTTATTATCGTTGTTATGAGTATTTGATTGTCTAGGGGTGAAAGTATAATTTTGAAGCTATATGATATTACTCTGAAATCTTCAAGTTTCATTACTACATTAATTTAATATTTATAAATATTTCTAGTTAATCAAAGATTTTAACAATACACATTATTTAAGGAGAAGAAAAATCGTGATGAAATTAGTAAAATTATATTTTTTCATTCTATTCTGGTTTTAATCTCGATTGATATAGTCCAATAATTTTACTTTGGGATTTGATTTTTAGGGAAATCTAAACTTTTTTCAATCTTATATCTGACTACATCAGCTGTTAATAGTTCGAAATCAAGCTTTATTGTGTAAATATAATTATTTTTATTTATCATCGGTTGGAAATCCAAACTGATTTCCTCAATATACCTACCTGATTTTTCAAATACATCAAATAAATGTTTGTTTTCTTCCTTAAGTATTTTTTTTTGAACATAAATGTAATTATCCACTAAGTATAAATGCGATATAGGAGGTTTCACTTTAGGGAACTCAATTTGATTTACGATATCTTTTGAAAATCTCTTACTGAGCCGGCCGATGATTTCATTTTTTTCTTCTTGTGTAATTTTCTCAGGCTGATATTCTCTTGAAATTTTATTAATAAATTCTCCCTTTCCGGATAGAACTTCTATCTCATAAGTCTTGTTAAAGCTTACATAGATAATACCATCATTATCCATTGTCCAGATGACCTCTGGAGTATATTGAATAGGAAGGATACTTATTCCTCCTTTTAGGCGGATAAGTGATAGCACCCCTTTTTTTTCGTATAAATCCTCAAGAAAGTTAAAATCTTTGTCGAACCTGCTGATTTTGTAAATATCAAAATTTCCATCAGATAGAACATAACCACATATTATATTATGATTAGAGTCAATACAGATCTTTTCCACCCTAAAAATATTCTTGTTAGCCCGAATGTTCTTTAGGAATTTCCCTCCACTTGTGAATACAGCCCATGATTTTCTTTGCATATCAAATATATAGATATTATCCATGCTGTCTATTGTGATATAAAAAGGGACTTCGAATTCTCCCGGCCCCTGGCCTCTTCTTCCAAGTGTTTTCAGGTAGACACCTTTACTTGTAAACACTTGTACCCGAAAGTTTAAGGGATCAAGTACATATATATTCCCCTTAGAATCTGTTTCCACTCCCGCAGGAAAATTGAACGATGTTTTTTCATTATTTATATCTGGTTCGATTGTTAGGTCTTTAATGAACCGTATGTCTGATGACTTTTTTGAGTTTTGGTATGAAGTTTTATTAGGCTTTAAAAGGTTATTTTCTTTCTTCATTGTGCGGGTAGGGAAGATATCGCTGACTAAAGAACAAGATATAAAAATATAACAGCTAAATAAGGTTCGGAAGAATTGATTACTAACCACCAAACGAAACATTTTTATATTTTGAAAAGAAATCCGGATTATTTTCGATTATTGTATTATAAGTAATTAGATTGTCTAATATTTTTGCCCTAAGTTTTTCACAATTATAACGTTTATATTCAACATTAAATTGCCCTCCTTTTATAGCCGATACAAAACAAATTTCACATAATCTGCTTATTCCGACGTATCCTGCCACTGATTCCGATTTAATCCGGCCACCGATCGGAGCGACGCTGGTCTATCATAATACCTCCGAG
>JAFGSC010000079.1 GCA_016934875.1 Candidatus Atribacteria bacterium | reverse complement strand
TGGTCTATCTCGATCTATGAAGAAGATCCTTTCAATGACTGTTGCGAAACCATTTGTGTTGAACCTAAGGAGACATGTTCCGGTACTGCTTGTCCTATTGAATGCATCACTGAGTGCTTAGCCGGAGAGAAGTATTATATTGTTACGAACTTAGTGGACCAAGTTGGCATTGAGCAAGAATATTATGCCACAGTCGAAATTGATACTTCTTGTAATGTGAGTGTTTATGAACATGAAGCAAATGTCCTGATGGATCAATGTACGGATTGGAGCAATGGATATTTAAGTGAAGATGATACTTTTGGTGATTGTGGAATTCTTATTGATTAGGATAATCTATATTGAACTAGAAAATCAACAATTATCAGAAAAGGATAATCATACAAAAAACCCTTCATTTTGAAGGGTTTTTTGTATGATTGATTCAGTCTACTTTTGCTCATTCTTGTCATGATTTGGAAAGGATGAGATATCCCCCGCTATAAAATACTAAAGCCATATTTCTATTTATGCCGTTCTATCCAAAATGCCGCTCAGATTATTTTTTTCCGATAAATTAATTTGACATAAACATGATCAATGTTTATGATTAATAAGTAAAATATATATGTATGAAAATATGTAATATTTTAATGTAAAAGGATTGTGTCAACAAAAAATGAAAAGATGTATACCTCGTAAAAAACCCAAAACCCGCCATAGGGTCAATTTAGCAATTGATCAAGAGCTTTGGGATAAATTCCAACCAGTTTTACGGGATTTATGGACGGGAAGTTTTAATTCTTGGGTCGAATTTGCTATGGAATGTTATTCAAGAGATACTTGTGAGGGATGCCCTTATAACGATCCTGGTCATGAAACCGAAAAAGGTATAGGGAAAAAGTTTAAACAAAGACATAGCGATAAAGCATAATAAGACAATAGACTAAGTTTTAGGTTACCCATTTTATATTTTACTTTACCACTTCTTTCAATGAATGCTAATAAAATCATTATTGTATAAAACACGTTCTGATTTTAATCGAAATCAGCAATTCGCTAGTGGTGGAAAGGAGGATGTTGATAGAGAATAACAATCTACCAAATAGAAGATTGCAAGTAATGAATGTTGAAAAAAATATTTTTTAAGAAGGAGTAAATGATTCATGAAGAAAAACTATTTTATTGTTGTGATGTTAATCGTGGTTGCCGCTCTATTTCTAATTGTTTGCGGTAATGCTGCATTGGCACAGGATGAAAAAATCGAATGGAGAGCACAGTCGGCTTGGAATAGAGGGGATGCATTCCATGATGAAGCTGAATATTTTTGTAAAGCATTAGAAATTATGAGTAATGGTCGGCTTGTAGTTCCTAAGTTGTTTGCAACCGGAGAAATCGTAGGAGCACTTGAAGCTTTAACAGAAACTGCTGCCGGAAGATTTGATATGACCCATAATAGTGGTATGCATTTAGCCGGTACTCTACCTTGGACAGGTCTTTTAATCGGTAGCAGACCGGGATACACCAATGAGAGTGTTTTCTCGGTTGTACGTTATTTGTATGAAGGTGGAGGGTTAGACTTATATAACGAATACATGCAAACCAAGTATAATTTACATAGCCTTCCTGCTGTGATCACTGCCTCTGAAGCAGTTTATTCAATTAAGCCTATTCGCACGATCGAAGATTTTAAGGGATTAAAAATTAGAACCTCAGGTTTAAATAAAATGTTTTTTGAAGAATTAGGGGCTACCTGTGTTTCCATTCCTATGACCGAAGTTACCCCTGCAATGGAAAGAGGAGAGTTGGATGCCTGTGAAATGAGTTCGTTTTACATTGATTCAAAATCAGGGATCGAGGATGTAGCAAAATACGTATTGGTAGGCACAATTCATCAACCGGTTGGAGTCACTGTGCAAATTGCTATCAATAATGATGTCTGGAATGCTTTGCCGGATGATTTAAAACAAATCGTCGATTATGCTGCAAGGGTAAGTATGTGGCATGCTTTCGAGTACGGTGGATATATGGATCAGGTAATGGCAGAAAAATGGCAAGATAAATTTGAAATCATCAAAGTGTCTCCAGAGATGCAAGCAGGGTTTGAAGAAGCGAATGAGATAGTAAGAAAGCAGATTTATGACTCAGGAGATCCGTGGGCTAAAAAGATACTCGATCATCAAAAAGCCTGGTATGAGAAATATCAAAAGTATGCCGTGGAACCATGGTAGAAAGTAATTAAATAAATTGTGTACTTCGATATACTTATTATTTTCGAAGTACACAATTTATTGAATATTTACAATAAAGGCGGTTTTATGAATAATTTTTTAAAACAGATAGATAAGATTAGTCATGTAGCGGGGCTGATATCGAGTTGGTTTATTTTATTGCAGATGCTTGTGGTTGTTTTAATTGTAATTGAAAGATATTTTTTCAGTCGCGGTGACGACTGGGCTTATGAATTATCGTGGATGTTTTTTTCACTCGTTATGCTTTTTTCTTTTGCCTTTACCTTAACCGAGAAAGGTCATGTTAGAGTTGATATAATATTTGACCAATTCAGTCCCAGAATAAAAGGAATTATTGATTCTTTATGCTATTTAGCTCTTTTCATTATTGCTTTTTTAATCGTTTGGTTTGGTATTGATTTTGCCAGAGAGGCCTGGCGTATCAGAGAATGTTCCTGGCATACTACTGTGGGAGCTCCTGTTTACTATATTAAGTCAATGATACCATTATCCTTTGGATTTCTTGGGTTACAATCTCTGGTTGAATTGATTCGGAGCATAACGAATGTAGTGAAAGGAGAGCAAAAATGACTTCAGCAACATTATCACTTATCATGTTTTTATCTTTAATACTCCTCATCATACTTGGTGTCCATGTGGCTATTGCCTTAGGGGTATTGGCCATCATTTTTGGTTTTAATATTTGGGGACCGACGCTTATTGCGATGCTTCCTGCTCGTACGATGACCATGATGACGAGTTACGAGATGGGTGCCATTACTTTATTTATTTTTATGGGCACGATGTTAGAACAATCAGGGATCGCTGAAAGGCTTTATTCCACAATGCATATTTTGATGGGTCGACTCAGAGGAGGACTACTCTTAGGCACCATGATTATATGTATTATCTTTGCTGCCTGCACAGGCATAGGCGGAGCCGCAATTATAATGATGGGGCTCATTGCGATACCATCTATGTTATCTCGAGGTTATGATAAATCAATGGTTGCTGGCTGTATATGTGCCGGTGGTGGTTTGGGAGTGATTATTCCTCCCAGTATTATGTTAATTTTATATGGTCCGGTTTCCGGTTTAGGGATTGCCCGTCTTTTTATATCCGCTGTCGTACCTGGTATTATTATGGGTGTTGCTTACTTGGTTTACATTGGTATTAGCTGTATGCTTAATCCGAAATTAGGGCCGCCTATTGCGGA
>JAFGSC010000078.1 GCA_016934875.1 Candidatus Atribacteria bacterium | reverse complement strand
CCTCTTTCCTGAGGTTCATTTTTCCAGGTAATTCGAAATAAATTATAGGCGTCAATATCCCATAGACCAATATTTCTTAATTTTTCTTTAATTCCGGCTGATATAAGTTCAGGATTTTTCATCTGGGCAAAAGTTGGAATCATAATATTTCTTTCTCTTGCCCTTTGAATCGTTCTTTCCAATTGTTCCCAATTGATAGTTAAATCAATCATTTTTTTTCGCTCCAATCCTAATCGATAATATAACTTCCCTATCGTTCCATATTCTTTCTGACAACCGTTTATCTTACTGAAATAATAACAGTTAAATCTTTGAATTGCTATAAAGTAACTCAAGGGAATAAAAATAAGTTTTTGGGTATACTCTTTATGGTTATTTGAAAACATCTGATCTCAGTAAAAGATTGCAAGTCCGCGCCAGATCAGCCCTGCCAACACAAGGCTATAAATCGTTGAAGCAACGAATAAACCTGCTACCTTTCTGATGCCAAATTCTTTGATGAACATCCCTAAGGCAATGATACAGGGTATGCCGATGCAACTAACTGTCCCAAAAGTATAGATTTGAAGAGGAGTTAATACTAAAGATATATCTCGTCCAAGAACTGATATCAGCATTGATCCTGTTAAATCTTTTTGTAAGAATCCAAACACCAGTGGAATGATTGCTGGAGCAGGAAGGCCTAACCAACGGGTAATTGGAGAAAGAGGTTCTATGATGATATCCGTGAGATCAAACATCTCTAAAATACCAAAGACAATTCCCCCAAGGGCTAATAGAGGAATAACGACATAGACGAAATCTTTCATTCTAATCCAACTTTTCACAAGGACATTCTTTAGTAGTGGTTTTCGATAGGTAGGCAGCTCCAATAGTAATGGCTCACTCTTCTTCTTTAAAATCTTTTTTACGCCAAAAGTCCAAATCAAACTGGCAAATAAAAGTGTAGCGAAAAGGTAAAAAGACCATAGAAAGCCTCCATAAAAACCGACGATTCCCATGATAATGGCAATCCTGGAAGAACATGGAATAAAAATATACAATGAAGCCGTTTGAAATTGATCTTTTTCGTTGGATAAAACCCGAGTAGCCCTAGTCGCCGGTGCAGTGCAGCCTAAACCTAACATTAATGGAATAAAGGATTTCCCGGGTAAACCTAACTTTTTCAAAAATCTATCCGTATTGACCACAAATCTTGATAATAAACCTGTGTCTTCCAGCAATCCTAAAAACAAATAAAAGAGAAAAACATAGGGTAAAGCAATTGAAATCCCTGCGGTCAGTCCTGAAAAGCCCTGAATAAGAATCATTCCAAACAAAGTAGAACCCATTGCACTCAACCGAAATATCAACTCTTCAGCAAAACTCATCAGGATTTCTTGAGTGAATTGCCCCATTTTAAACAATGCTCCAAAAAGTAGAACGAAAAATAATAATGTTATCAGCGGACCAAAATTTTGATGGAGTAGAATACGATCAACAGTATCCTCTAATTTCTGTTTTCTTCTAGGAGAAGCCATTCGAGTTACTTTCTCTGCAATGAAGGAAGCTGTTCCATATCTGGTGATTGATATATCTTCGGCAATTCTCGGATGGTTTTTTTCTAAATCTTCATCGATTTTATGAATCATTTCTCTATTTTTAAAATATTTATAAAAATCTTCATCTTCTTCTAAAATCCTTAATGCGACAAACCTTCCAGGAAGGGTACTCTTAACTTGGGAGGAGATAAAATTTATCGCCTTTTCTATATGGTCATCATATTCACAACGAAAACCCTGTTTTCCAATCTGTTGCATACTTACAATAATATCGAATAGTTTATTGATTCCTTTCGCTGTTAAGGGATTCACCGGAACCACCGGGGTGTTAAGGATCTTTTCTAATCCATGGTAATCAATTTTAATACCTTTCCTGTCTGCCTCTTCTACAAAATTCAAAGCGATGATCATCGGTATTTCTGCTTCCATAATCTGAAATACAATATACAGACTTCTCTCTATGGCAACCGCATCCGCTACAACGATTGCAATATCTATGTTTCCATCAAATAACGCTTTTTCGGTGACCTTCTCTTCTTCGGAACGATCAGAAATCGAATATATACCGGGCGTATCAATAAATTCAATTTCTCTATTGCCAATTTTCTTTCTTGCCTTTGTTAGCTCAACTGTCGTACCCGGATAATTGGAAACCGTTACTTTTGGGCCAACCAGGCAATTAAGCAATGAAGATTTTCCTACATTCGGTTGACCAACTAAAATCACTCTTATTCTTTCCATACTTTGCTATCTCTTGTTCTTATGATCTATTCTTTAAAAAATTCCTTGAGGCTCTCTTCCTTTAAAATCTCTATGACATGTTTTTCTAGTTCATGAAAATCTGAATTTTCTATTCCTCTTTTCCGAAGGTTTCTTTGAATGAACAATTCTTCTTTGACTTGCATTGGCTTGTTTGTAAGAATATAAAGCCTATGGGATACCAATAGCGCTTCCCTTATGTCATGGGTTACATATAACACTGTCTTACCTTCCTTTTTTAATATTTCATCTAAATGATCAATGATAAGCAAACGTAAAGGAAAGTCGATGTCTGAGAAGGGTTCATCCATGAGAATTAAATCTGGCTCAATTGCCAGGGCTCTTGCAATCGCAACTCTTTTTCTCATTCCGCCACTTAATTGAGCAGGATAGTACCCTCCAAATTGATCGATTGCCATTAATTTTAGGTAATAGGTTGCAATTTTTACCATTTTATCTTGACTTGAAATCCTATCAAATAATACAAAAAGGATATTGTCTAACACCGTTTTCCAGGGGAGAAGCCTGGGTTCCTGAAAAATAAAAGCAGGGTGATTAAAATCTCTTTTAATTTGTCCCTCGCTTCTTTCTAAACCGGCAATCATTCTTAAGGTTGTGGTCTTGCCACAACCGGATGGGCCAACGAGAGACACTACTTCTCCTTCTTTTACATTGATATTCAATTTTTTAATGACTTTTAAAGAATGAAACGATTTACTTACATTGGATAATTCAATCATTTTTTTCATCTGCTTTTCCACTTCTGAGAGTAATTTGACAATGGTTTCACCAGAAGAAACTCAATGAGCATACCCAAGCTAACGATGAATAAGGTATAGGCAAATACCTGATCCGTAGTTAAATTAAGCATTGCCCAGTTTATTTTATTTCCTATTCCAGTCATACTTCCAATAAATTCTGCCATGATCACCACTCTCCAAGTAAAACCTAATCCTATGGAAAGACTTGAAAAAAAATATCCGGTAATCGAGGGTAAGTACAAATGCCTCAATTCTGTACTTCTCTTCACAGAAAAAGCCCGAGCCATTTCAATAAGATCGGGATCGATATCCATGACTCCCTGAGCAAAATTGATAAAGATGATTGGGGTTACGATAGACATAATTGCAAAAATAACGGGCATATGGCCTAAGCCAAACCATATGACTGCAAAAATAATCCAAATGATCGGAGGTATGCTTTCTACGACCGTGAAAATGGGTTTAATGACTTCATAGATTTTCTTAGAAAATCCCGCCAGTAACCCTAAAACTGATCCAATCAACAGTGACAGGCCAAATCCTACCAAGACTCTACCTAAAGTATATCCTAAATCTTTCCAAAATTCTAAGCTTATCATCAAATCAATGAGCGAAGAAAAAACTCTTTCGATAGAAGGAATCAGAATGGGAGGATATATAAAAGAAAGAAATTCCCATAAGATGAATAAAAAAATAATCCCTAAAAACTTATAACCATTTCTCATCATTATTTTCATTCCATACAAACCTTTTATGGGTTATAAAAAATATCATCATTGACCAATGGATATTCTATTTCATCAAGAAAAGCATTCAAATCCATATCTTTGCTTCTTACGAAATTGAATTCGAGTCTCCCGCTTTTCAAAGCTTCGAAAACAGCACTTTCCGGAAATTCACTATGAAAATATTCCCTGAACTTCTCACAGGTAACTTTTGCGGTTTCTTCCGGGTGGTCCATGGCATATTGACTAGCCCCTTCAAAACAAGTCATAAACTTTTGTACAGCTTTCTCTTTGTTTTGAATTTTGGAAGACACTGCCCACAATCCTCCCAGAGGAAATTTTCCACCTGCCAAACGATGTACTTTTCCGGAAAATTCCTGTTGAAGATTGATAACTACCAATGACTTCCCTGAGAATTGATTGGCTATCTGCGAAACATAGGGTTCAGGAAGTACCGCTATCTTTGCCTGTTCT
>JAFGSC010000077.1 GCA_016934875.1 Candidatus Atribacteria bacterium | reverse complement strand
TGTAAGGCACCCTGAAATATTCAAAGAAATTATAGTTTAGACGATTTAGATTGTCAAGCTTTTCAAAAATTTAATTATCATCATATATGCTGAATCCATAATCTATTTAAATAAGGGTGATTTTTTAATGAAGGGATAATAGAAAATGGCAAAAAAGTTAAAGAAGTTATTTCTTGTTGATGGACAAGGTATTGTATACCGGGCTTTTTATGCATTGCCTAAATTGACCACCAGTTATGGGCAATTAATCAATGCGGCTTACGGATTTACACTGGTAATGATCAGGCTGTTACAGGAAAAGAAACCGGATGGCCTTGTTGTAGCATTTGATACGCCCAAGCCAACCTTTCGTCATCTTAAATATTCTCAATACAAAGCACAGCGTGAGAAGATGCCGCAGGAATTAATCGATCAACTGCCGATGATTAAAGAAATTATCAAAAAAATGAATATTCCGATGATTGAAGCAGAAGGGTACGAAGCAGACGATATCATAGGTTCTATCGCCAATCAGGTAAAGCATAGTGAATATCAATCTGTCATTGTCACCGGTGACAGAGATTTATTACAATTGATCGATGAAGATACTGAAATACTCTTTATGCAAAAAGGTGTAACACAAGTTAAAAGCTATCAGTTGGAATCAGTGAAAGAAATGTTAGGCTTCTCACCTGATTTAATTCCTGATTATATCGGGTTAAAAGGAGATGCTTCCGATAATATCCCTGGTATTCCGGGCATAGGTGAGAAAACCGCTAAAAACCTAATTCAGACGTATGGTAAACTTGAAAATATTTTAACTAATTTTCAGAATATTGAAAATGTATCCTTAAGAAAAAAAATTGAAGAATATAAAGAGCAGGCATTATTAAGTAAGGCATTGGGTCAAATCAAAAAAGATATGGGCTTAAATTTGGATATAAGCCATTTAAATTACCAGGGGCCAGATTATTTTGCTTTAAAAAAGCTTTTTGAAAAATATGAATTTAAAAAACTTATTGAAAAAATACCACAACCCGAGAATGTTTCTCAAAATCAAGGGAATGAATTTATTCTCCATGAAGTTAAGAATGAAGAAGAATTGGAACAGGTAGCTCATCGCATTCACTCCAAAAAAATATTACCATTGATATATATTCCTGGCAAAGGAGTGCTTTCTCATGAAGGGCAAGGCATTGCTTTGATTCTGGAAGATGATGTCTTTCTTGTTCGATTGCAAGTGGATAGCCAATTAAAAAATTTAACAGCATCTATTCCGGAAAAAAAAGTAAAAGAGGTATTTTCTGCTTTGTTTCAAGACGATAAGGTTGAAAAGATCGGACTCGACCTTAAAGATATTTGTCATCATCTGTGTGATGATGGCTTTTTTCTGAAGCAGCCCTATTTTGATATAAAAATTGCAGCCTATTTACTCAATCCCTCAAAACAAGAATACTCTTTAATATCCATATGCAAAGATTATTTGGGGGATGATTCGAATTGCCTTTTAACTGAAAATCATGGATCGGAAAGCGCTGTAGAAAAAGAGAAGAATATTTGCAGTCAGGCTAAGTTACTCATTTCCTTAAAAGAAAAATTGAGTCAATTGCTGATTGAAAAAAATCTGGAAGCACTCTTTCAGGAGATTGAACTGCCACTGATTCCAGTCATTTTTCAAATGGAGAAGGCTGGAATAAAAATAGATATCAAATTTCTGGAAAAAATATCCCAGCAATTTTCCAGGAAAATTGGAGAGATCCAAAGAAAAGTATTTGAGCTTGCCGGAGAAGAATTTAATCTCAATTCCCCAAAACAGTTAAGCAATATTTTATTTCAAAAGCTGAAACTGCCGGTGGTTAAAAAGGTGAAAACAGGTTTATCAACCAATGCCCAGGTGTTACACAAGTTGTCAGAAAAACATGAAATTGTTGCCAAAATTCTGGAATATCGCGAGATAGAAAAACTAAAAAATACCTATATTGACAAATTGCCCAATCTAATCAATGTAAAGTCAGGCAGGATCCACACCAGTTTTAACCAGACTGGGACTACAACCGGTAGATTGAGCAGCAATAATCCCAATTTGCAGAATATTCCTACCAGGACTGAGTTGGGCAATATGATTCGCAAGGCATTTATTGCTGAGAAGGGACATATTTTTTTATCCGCTGACTATTCACAGATTGAATTAAGAATTTTAGCACATCTATCGCAGGATCAAAGCTTATTGGAAGCTTTTCTACAGGATAAGGACATTCATTCCTATACAGCAGGGCAAATTTTCAACGTCGACCAGAATATTGTGAGCAATGAAATGAGAAGGATTGCCAAAACAATTAATTTTGGTATTATCTATGGTATGAGTAGCTTTGGCTTAGCCAATCATCTTGATATCAGCCGGGAGGATGCCCAGCTATATATACAAACCTATTTTCAGCGATATCATCGCGTCAGAGAATTTATTGATGAACAGATTTCACTGGCCAGAAAAAATAAATTTGTGAAAACGATGTTAAACCGAATCAGGTATTTAGAGGGAATCGATAGTCCGGATAGGAATATTCGTGAGTTTTACGAGCGTACTGCCATCAATACTCCCATTCAGGGAACCGCAGCAGATTTAATTAAGATTGCCATGATTAGGATTAGCAATGAATTTGAAAAAGAGAAGTTGCCCAGTGGTTTGGTTTTGCAAATTCATGACGAACTTATTTTTGAAATACCGGAATCTCAACTGAAGAAGAGAGAATTGATCGTAAAGAAGATCATGGAAAATAGCTTGCAGTTAAGTATACCGCTGATTGTGAATTTTAAAACCGGCCATTGTTGGGGAGAGCTGGAATAAATTTTCTTATACCTTAAGATTGAAAGGTTGATTCAATTGAGAATGCTTCTTGTTGGCTTAACGGGAGGAATTGTTGCTGGCAAGACCACAGTCGCCAGAATGTTCAGTGAATTAGGAGCCGAAGTGATTGATGCGGATCAGATTGCCCGTGAAATTATGCAACCGGGGAAAAAAATATGGAAAGAAGTGGTCTTGAAATTCGGTAGCGAGATTATCGATGATCATCAGGAAATTGATCGAAACAGATTAGCCCGGATTGTGTTTTCGGATCAAGAAAAACTGGAATGTTTGAACAAGATTACACATCCGGAAATCACTTTAAAGATCAAAGAGCAGATCAGGGACATTCAAAAGCATGCCACGCAAGACGTGATCTGTATGATCGATGCACCCTTGCTTTTTGAAGCAGAGATGAATGATTGGATGGATAAGATTATCGTGGTATATATCAATCGCGAAGAGCAAATCAAAAGACTGTTTCAAAGAAATGGCCTGTCCAGAAGTGAGGCAATCAAAAGAATTGATGCTCAAATTTCCCTGGAGAAAAAGGTACTTTTAGCAGATTATGTCATTGACAATCGGGAGTCAGTAGGGGAATTAAAAGATCAGGTTGTCAAAGTATGGAAGGATTTATTAAGGTGCCTACATGCATAACCTTGAAAAAAATTTTTCTAATAAATTGAACAAGGATCAAAATTTAAAATAAACATCAATCATCAGGTTTTATATGAGTAAGAAGTTTCAATTGATAGCTGATTATCTGCCACAGGGAGATCAGCCGGAAGCGATCAAGAAGATTACGGATGGTTTTTTTACCGAAAAGAATATCCAGACCTTGATCGGTGTGACCGGTTCCGGAAAAACCTTTACCATGGCTAATATTATTCAAAATATACAGCTTCCTACCTTGGTTATTTCACATAATAAAACTCTTGCGGCACAGCTGTGTAATGAGTTCAAGCGTTTTTTTCCCTATAATGCCGTGGGTTACTTCGTCAGCTATTATGATTACTATCAGCCTGAGGCTTATATTCCCAGAACGGATACCTATATTGAAAAAGACTCTTCTATTAATGAAGAAATCGATAGGCTGCGGTTAGAAGCAACTGCGGCTTTAATGGAAAGAAACGATGTAATCATTGTATCAAGCGTATCGTGTATTTATGGGTTAGGCTCGCCGTCGGACTTTTCAAAAATGGTTTTGATGGTTAAAGAAAATCAGCAATTCGATCGAAACGAAATGATTAAAACTTTAGTGGAAATACAGTACGAAAGAAATGACGTTGAATTTCAAAGAAGCCGCTTCAGGGTCAGAGGGGATATTGTAGAAGTGTTTCCTGCCTATTCCGATCATGCCTATCGTATTGAATTTTTTGGTGATATTGTAGAAGCGATTTATGAAATTGATTCGCTTACCGGGCATAAGATTGAAAAAAGAGAAGCACTAGCGATCTACCCAGCCAAACATTTTGTGACACCTCATCATAGAATAGAAGAAGCAATCAAAACCATAAAAATAGAGTTAGAGGATAGGTTGAGTTATTTTCAAAAACATAATCAATGGTTGGAAGCTGAAAGATTAAAACAAAGGACGACATATGATTTGGAAATGCTGGCACAATTTGGTTATTGTTCGGGTATCGAGAATTATTCCAGGCATTTAAGTGGTCGAAAAGAGGGAGAACCGCCTGCCACCTTGCTTGACTATTTCCCCGGGCCGTTTTTTGTATTAATTGATGAGTCGCACGTTACTTTACCTCAAATTCGGGGGATGTATGCAGGTGACAAGTCCAGGAAAGATAGCCTGGTAAAATATGGTTTTCGATTACCCTCTGCTTATGATAACCGACCGTTAATTTATCATGAATTTGAGAAATATCTGAAAAAGGCCATGTTTGTCTCTGCAACTCCGGGTAAGTACGAATTCAAGACAAGCCATCAGGTTGTAGAACAGATTATTAGGCCCACCGGGCTGGTAGATCCTCAAGTCATCATACGGCCGGCTGAATTTCAGATCGATGATCTTATTATAGAAATTAAAAAACGGGTGGAACATAAGGAAAGGGTATTGGTAACCACCCTAACGAAAAAAATGGCTGAAGATACTGCCGAGTACCTTAAAAATATTGCGATTAAAGTAAGATACCTTCATTCTGAAATTGGAACAATTGAAAGGATCAAGATTTTAAAGAGCTTGAGAGAGGGAAAGTTTGATGTATTGGTTGGGGTAAACCTGTTAAGAGAGGGATTAGATTTACCCGAGGTTGCATTGGTAGCGATTCTGGATGCAGACAAAGAGGGTTTTTTAAGGTCTGAAACTTCACTGATTCAGACGATGGGCAGGGCAGCAAGAAATATCAATGGTACCGTAATCCTGTATTGCAATGAAGTGACCGGATCCATGGAAAGGGCAATCAATGAAACAAATAGGAGAAGGCAAATCCAGTTGGAATATAATATTAAAAATAAAATCACTCCCAGGTCAATTCAAAAACCCATTGATGAATTGATCTATGCCGAAGAAATTGATGTGGAGGAGAAAGAATTTGCCATGAACGAAGGGAAAACAAAGTATCTACCTAAAAATAGTCTGAATTT
Source organism: Candidatus Atribacteria bacterium (assembly GCA_016934875.1). Classification (GTDB taxonomy): domain Bacteria; phylum Atribacterota; class Phoenicimicrobiia; order Phoenicimicrobiales; family Stramentimicrobiaceae; genus JAFGSC01. The sequence continues at coordinate 6,119 of JAFGSC010000077.1, read as the reverse complement.
ATTACTGAAGTCTTTGAAAAATGAAATGAACCAGGCGGCAAAACAACTGGATTTTGAAAGGGCGGCACTGTTGCGGGATGAAATCAGGAGGCTAAAAAAGGAAAGGACGATGTTTTGATAACAAAAAAAGTTTTAGGCAATCTCAGGTAAAGCCTACCAGTTCAGCAATGAATCATGCAATGATTCAAAAGATTTTAATGGTATAGAACTTGGAGAATAACCAGAATGGGAAATGATAAAATTATCATCAAAGGGGCAAGGGAGCATAACCTGAAAAATATTTCCCTTGAGATACCCCGTAACCAATTGATTGTCATTACCGGATTAAGTGGATCAGGGAAATCATCCCTGGCTTTTGATACGATTTATGCCGAGAGCCAAAGGCGTTATATTGAATCCCTGTCTTCCTATGCCAGGCAGTTCATGGAAAAAATGGACAAGCCAGATGTAGATTATATTGAAGGATTATCACCTTCAATTTCTATTGACCAAAAAAAAGCAGGGAACAATCCCAGGTCTACCGTTGGCACTGTGACTGAAATTTACGATTATCTTCGTTTGCTCTTTGCCAGGGTTGGTATTCCTCACTGTCCTATTTGTGGCAGAAAGATTACCAAACAGACGGTTGATCAAATTGTAGACCAAGTCATGAGTATGACCCCCAATAGCAGAATCAAGATATTATCTCCGATGGTTAAAGCAAAAAAAGGCGAACACAGGCAAGTCATCGATGATATCAGAAAAAAAGGTTTTGTGAGAATAAGGGTCGATGGTCATATGGCAGAGGTTGATGACGAAATATCCCTGGCTCGTTACCAGATGCATACGATTGACGTTGTCGTAGATCGTCTGGTTGTCAAGCCCGAAATGAAGAGTAGAATCACTGATTCGGTTGAAACAGCATTACAGTTAAGTGAAGGCTTGGTCATTGTTCTTGATGATCAAGACAATGAACATATATACAGTGAAAATTTTTCATGCCCTCATTGCGGGATCAGTTTGCCTGAAATAACCCCAAGAATCTTTTCCTTTAATAGCCCTTATGGTGCCTGCCCACATTGCAGTGGGCTCGGTTACACGATGGAATTTGATTCCGAACTCATTGTACCGGATAAAAGCAAATCAATCTTGGAAGGAGCGCTTGCCCCTTGGGGTTCAATAACCGGCAGATACCTGTATCATATTTTATCGGGAGTAGCTAAACACTACGGATTTGATCTTAACACTCCCTTTCATCAATTATCTTCAGAGCAGCAAAAAATATTGCTTTATGGCTCAAGTGACACAAGAATTTCCTTCGAATATCAAAGTGCGGATGGAGAAAATCCATGGTTTCATAAGGATAGATTTGAAGGGGTGTTGAATAATCTAAAAAGAAGGTATCGGGAGACAAAATCTGAATATATTCGATCCGAAATACAAAAATTTATGACCATTCATCAATGTCCAGTATGCAAAGGAAAAAGGCTTCGTCCGGAAAGCCTTATGGTAAAAATTGAAGATCATTCAATTGCAGACATTGCAGATATGACCATCAGTGAGATTATTCGATTTTTTAAAGAAGTCACACTGAATCCCAGGGATAAAGAAATTTCTGAGCCGATCAGAAAAGAAATCATCAACCGACTGAACTTCCTGGTCAATGTAGGACTAGATTATATTACCCTCTCAAGGGCAGCTTCTACTTTAGCCGGTGGAGAAAACCAGAGAATCAGATTGGCTACCCAGATCGGATCCAGTTTAACAGGAGTGCTCTATGTATTGGATGAACCTTCGATCGGACTCCATCAGCGGGATAACCATAAACTTCTTGAAACACTGATTCAGCTGAGGGACCTTGGTAATACCGTTATTGTCATAGAGCATGACGAGGAAACGATACGAGCTGCCGATTTTATTGTCGATTTGGGACCGGGAGCCGGAACGCATGGGGGGTATGTCGTTGGACAGGGAAACCTGAAAGAGATTATGTCCAACAAAAATTCGATTACAGGTCAATATTTAGTCCATGAAAAAGAAATACCCGTGCCTGAAAAGAGAAGGAGCGGAAATGGTAAGACGATTCGGATTATAGGAGCCAGGCAATTCAATTTAAAGAATATCGATGTCACCATTCCTCTCGGTAAATTTAACTGCATAACGGGTGTATCCGGTTCAGGGAAAAGTACCCTTATGGAAGAGATATTGTACAAGGCTTTAGTTAAAGAATTAGATCATGTGCGTGTTAGGCCGGGAGAGTTTGAACGTCTCGAAGGAGTAGAGAATATCGATAAGGTGATTACCATTGACCAGTCGCCTATTGGAAAGAACTCGCGTTCAAACCCGGTTACGTATACGGGTGTATTTACACCGATCCGAGAATTATTTGCCAAAACAAAATCCGCAAAGATGAGAGGTTATCTTCCCGGAAGATTCAGTTTCAATGTTAAGGGGGGAAGATGCGAAGCATGCGAAGGAGCGGGGATCGTTAAAATAGAGATGTATTTTTTACCGGATATCTATATTCCCTGCGAAGTATGCAAGGGAAAAAGATTCAACCGTGAAACGCTTGAAATAAAATACAATGATAAGAATATCGCCGAAGTGCTGGATATGACCGTAGAAGAAGCCAATCGTTTTTTTGAAAATATCCCGATGATAAGAAAACACTTGCAAACACTGACGGATGTAGGATTGGGATATATTAAGTTGGGTCAGTCTGCCACAACCCTATCGGGAGGAGAAGCGCAAAGAGTAAAGATAGCAAAGGAGTTAAGTAAGAAGAGTACTGGAAAGACCTTGTATCTTTTAGATGAACCGACGACCGGACTTCATTTCGATGATATTAAAAAATTATTAGATGTATTAAATCGCCTGGTTGATCAAGGGAATACGGTATTGGTGATCGAACATAATATGGAAGTCATTAAATCAGCGGACCATATCATCGATTTAGGACCTGGCGGAGGTGACGAAGGAGGAAGAGTTGTATGTACTGGCACTCCGGAAGAGGTTGTGAAAAATCCGATTTCCTATACCGGGCAATTTCTAAAAAAGGAATTCGACCTGAAAAAAGTTAAAACTGGTCAAAAATCCTAAAGCGCAGGTCAATGAATGAATATTTCAGAAAAATTAAAGCAGCTGCCGCAAAAAAGCGGCGTATATTTTTTCAAAGATAAGCAAGGTGTGATTATTTATATTGGGAAGGCAATTTCGTTAAAAAACCGGGTTAGTTCCTATTTTAGTAAGTCTCATGCACATTCGGAAAAAATAAGCAAAATGATTGAGAAAATCGATGACCTGGAATATATTACCACTGCCTCTGAAATGGAAGCATTGCTATTAGAAAGTAGAATGGTAAAAAAGAATGAGCCTTACTTTAATACCCAATTAAAAGATGATAAGAGTTATCCTTTTATTAGACTAAGTAAGGAACATCCTTTTCCTTCCATCCAGGTAATTCGTAAAAATAAGGGATTAGCGGAGAAAAAGGCTTGTTATTATGGACCCTTTGTGGATGTAGAGGTTACGCGAAGAGCAGTTAAAAAATTGCGTCAGATTTTTAAAATCAGAAATTGCAGTGACCGCAAATTTAAAATAGGAAAGACCTGCCTTGATTACCAGATCGGTTTATGTTCTGCGCCATGTGCAGGAAAAATAAGTAGAGAGGATTATCAAAAGAAAATAGAAGAATGCTGCTTGATTTTATCGGGTAGAAATAAGTTACTTTTAAAACGAATGAAGCAGGAAATGAAGGCTGCCTCTCAATTGATGCTTTATGAAAAAGCAGCTGAAATCAGAGATACAGTCAAAATGATTGAAAGCGTGATCAGCCAGGAAAAAATTAGCAGATCATATCATAGAAAAATCGATGCTTACTCTAGCAAAATTGAGGATGAATCATCTTTGGAAAAATCACTGACCGATTTGCAAGTTTTTCTGAATTTACCGTCAAAACCAGATACCATAGAAGCCTATGATATTTCAAATATTCATGGGCAACTCTCTGTGGGATCAATGGTTCGTTTCAAGTCAGGAATACCTGATAAGAAAATGTATCGTCACTTTAAGATTAAGGAAATCCAGGGAATTAATGATTATGCTATGATGAGGGAAGTCATTTACAGACGTTTTCAGAAAGAATCGCTAAAAAAACATCCCTTACCGGATTTAGTATTATTGGACGGTGGCAAAGGCCAGCTGAATGCAGTTCATGATTTACTAAAGGAAATAGGCTTGCAGGTTAATCTGGTTGCATTGGCAAAGCGAGAAGAGGAGCTGTTTCAAATCGAAAAAAAAGAACCGATTCAATTGCCTGAAAATTCTGGTGTATTTTTCTTAATTCAGAGAATCAGGGATGAAGCCCATCGTTTTGCCATTCGTTATCACAAAAAGTTACGCAATAAATCAATGACAAGATCAATGATTGACTTTATTCCAGGGGTTGGGGAAAAAAGAAGGACGCAGCTTCTTTTAAAATTTAAAAGCATAGAGCAGATTCGTAATGCGGACATCAATGAATTAACAAAGGTTTCCGGAGTTGGCAAAAAAACTGCCCATAAAATTAAGGATATTTTGGAGGTTAGAGGTGATTCTAAAGTTTGGTGAAAAATTACCCAAAATTGATGAAACCTCAATGGTCGCAGAAAATGCCACGATTATTGGGGAAGTGTATGTTGGAAGTTTCAGCAGCATATGGTTTCAAGCAGTATTGCGTGGTGATCTGAATTTCATTTCCATTGGTGATTATACGAGCGTACAGGATGGAGTCTTGATTCATGTTACAGAGGAACGATTCACGAAAGTCGGTAATTATGTGACCATTGGACATGGGGCTATTTTGCACGGATGCGTTATTGAGGATCATTGTCTTATAGGTTCTGGTGCCAATATATTGGACGAGGTGGTCATTGAAAAAAATTCAATCATTGCTGCTGGAGCGGTTGTATCTCCAAAAACAATCATTCCTCAAAATTCAATGGTTATGGGTGTTCCCGGGAGAGTCGTTAGACAAATTTCTCAAAAAGAGGTCATAATGCTTAAGGAACATGCAGATCAGTATGTTCAGCTTATGATGAAATACCGTGAATAAAATATATCCATTGAATTCTTAGCCGTTATCAATATTGATTTTGGGATAGAATAGAGTGAATAGATGTGGGAGGTCTGGAATGATAAAGAAATCTATTGCTGATCTAGTATATGATATCCTGGAAGAAAAGAATCAGCCGATGCACTATCGTGCGATTACCGAAGAAGTTATGAAGGTAAAAAAGATCAATGCTGAAAACCCTCATCATGATGTTCATGCGATTATGGGATCGGATCATCGATTCATGAAATATCAGCGCGGGGTATGGGGTTTGGTAAAATGGAAATACAGGGAGGCTAATTTACCTTATAACTTAACTTCTTATTGCCTGAGAAATGGTACAATTTTTTTAACGAGTTACCTGATGCCCTATTTTGAGTGGGCTAGGGATGATCGAAATGCTGAAGTGATTTTTGTAGCGACGAATGGCGAAGAAATAAAAGCTGCCATTAACTATCGACAAAAACTTATTTTTGGCTTTAGGGAATGGTTTCAAAAAATGGGACTCGAAGTCAATGATACTCTTTTTATTGGCTTGGCTGACGAAGAAAAAAGAAAATTTTTTATTATTGCCGAAAAAGAGACTAAAACTGATTTGGAGAACGATCTATCTGGATATATTTTTCAAAGATTAAGAGAAGTTAGGAAACCTTTGATTTTTTCAGAAATTATAGAAAGTATTGACAGCCATTTGATCGACCAGGATAAAATATCTGAAGAATCTATTCAAAAGATGCTAAGACAAGATGCAAGATATGTAGAGTTACCAAAAGACCGATGGGCTTTAACAGAGTGGCTTAACGAAAAGAATCAAGAGTATTTTCACTTGAAGATTGCTGAGAAAGTCAATGCTTTTTTTTCTTACCTTAAAAATTGCTTTGACCTTTTGGGTTTTCAAACTGAATGGAATGGGGAGATCGTTGAGGAAGAGCTTTTTGTAGCAAAGGCATTATTAAATTATAAATCTTATTCTCTGGTCATTACGGGGTTACCAGAGGATTACGATATCAGCATGGTCCAGGAAATCAATTGGGTAAAACTAAGGAAT
>JAFGSC010000076.1 GCA_016934875.1 Candidatus Atribacteria bacterium | reverse complement strand
ATATTTTTTTAGCATAAAGAGTCATCATTTGTCAAGAAATAATTTATGAAAAAGTGATGAAAGAAATTAGAAAAATATTACCCTCCTTTGATTTCCGGAGGGTAATATCCAAAAATAAAATACAACAAAACAGGTAAATTTATCTTGTTTAGATTGTCTATACTAGAACTCGAATCTCATGCCAGTATGCAGGGGCACAAATTTATCCTTAAAAACCTGGTAGAGTTCCGCCTGTGCTTGAAAACCAGTACAGTGTCCAGCTGCTATTGAACGAATATCAAATTTTGATAAAGCATCGGCTGTTTTTTTAATTCTATCCATCGGGGCTTCAACAAGGTGCAAACCGCCTATGATCGCATTAATTTTCGTTATTTTTGAAATATCGATGCATTGCTTGGTAATATTCACAATGCCGGCATGGCTGCAACCGGAGACAATCACAATCCCCTCATTTCTTAGATTGAGAACGACTGAAAGGTCATCTTTCATCTGATCTTCGACAACTTTAAAATCATCGGTTATCGTTTGAAGGGCAATACCAACTTCCTCAAAATCAGTTTGTCTTTTCACCTCACCAGTGGTCATGATTCCAGGCATCATTTGTAAAGGATCCACTGTGAAATATAATGTTCCTCCTGCATCTCTTATTTTCTTCTCAGAATCACAATTCATCACCCCTACATGCCTTAAAAAGGGATTCACAATAAAATTCAGTCGGAAAATGCTCGGATGAGCAACAATCGGCAAATCCTCTTTACCAATTGCTTTTAAAACTTCTACCATACCCAGGGTATGATCATAATGGCAATGAGTCAGTACGATTGCATCAATTGATGAGGGTTGAATATTCATTAATGCCATATTGTGAAGTAAGGCTTCCGAGTTTTGTCCGATATCAACCAATATGTTAATTTTTTTATTATTTTTATAAGCCTCAAGAAAAAAAGAAACACCATGTTGACCCCAATATGGACTTTCATATAAAACCGAGTCCTCCGCAACAATCGTAATGGCAAGTTTGTCTAAATATTCCAAAATACCTCGTTTTCCTCTCTTCCTATATTAATTTCTTTGACTTATGCTACCTTTGGTTTTGATGATTTTGCAAACAATTGAACAATAATAATCGCAATAACTGTTGGTAATAACCAGGCTAATCCCTGTTTACCAAGCGGTAATTGAGAATTCATCTGGGTAAAGAAACTGCCACCAAACCCCAATCCAGGAAGGAAATCACCAATACTGAATAGAATAGCTACAATTACACCAACCTGAGTCGCCAATTTTACTGATTCAAACTTGGAGAATAAGCTCATGATTAACATAACGACTAAGGCGGGATAGATCAACATGAGCCAGGGAACCGCATAACCTACTACTTTGGAAAGACCAATAAGCCCTATTAAGAAACCGATGATAGAACTGATGGCGACTATCGTGACATATTTTAATTTCCCATTGGTCATCTGTTCAAAGGTATCCCCTGCCGTAGAAGTTAAGCCGACAGAAGTGGTAATATTAGCAAAGGTAAGAATAATTGCAAAAACGATAGTACCAAAATAACCCAATAAACCTCTGGCAAAGTCTACCGTAAGAACTCCAATCGGAGAATCCGGGAACTTTGCACCGGAAGACGCACCCAAATAAGTAAGTACGGTCGAGGTTAAAAATAAACCAACTGCAGCGAATAATCCAATTACAATCAAATTGTTTTTTCTTGACTCCCTATCCTTAAGCCCTCTCATATTCAATTCATTAATCAGCCAAAGACCAAATAATGCTGCCCCCAAAGCATTCATGGTATTGTAACCATTTAAAATTCCATCCGTGAATGCAGTCGGGGATCCGGGAGTAACAGGGCTAGCGAGAGGTGTGGCAATACCTTTAATCACGAGTATGATCATAAATATAATAAGTATTGGAGCCAAGTACCTTCCCAATTTGTCAATAACCTTTGATCGGTTGTAGGCAAAATAGAAATTAAAAGCAAAAAAGATTAGCAACGTGACCCAAATTGGTATAGTCGGGAAAAACTGGGCAACTGCCATTTCGTGAGTTGCTGAACTTACTCTTGGTAAAATAAAAACAGGTCCAATGATGAGCATTGATAAAGTTGTAAAAACAACTCCAAAACCCTTTCCTAATACCATCGAACTTAATCCAAACAATGACTTATCCTGTATTGAAACTGCTAAATAAGCGATAAAGACTCCTAAGCTATTGATGACCCCGTATCCTAAGGATGCAATAAACCACAAGGCTCCAGATCCTCTCCCTAGTATGGGGGGGAAAATAAGATCGCCAACACCGAAATGACCTGAAAAAATAGCTGCTGAAATCACGAGCACAATACCCCAGGGAAGTAGATTTCCCTTTTTTTGATCCATTTTTTTCATCTCCTTTTTAATTTTTATTTATATTCAATCTTTACAGAAAACAGCATTACTCCTATCTAATCTCTGATTTTATCCCCTCCTTATAATTTATGATCTTCTTCTTATTACTGAATTTGCATTTTAATCACATGATAAAGCGAATCATTATATCGATTTAATTTATTAAAAATTATTTTTTATTATATGATACGAAAAAAAAATAATAAAGTTACAAAATAAAAAAAATTCATAACCGATAAACCATGAATTCATCCAATAGTACGTTCGGAGTGATGAATTGGATGTAATGATGGATATCATCCAAATGTTGCCTTAATCGTATTTCAGAAATACCGGGGGGTCCATATACCGTATAAATAATATCCTCGGTATTCTGACCAATCCTGGTTCGACTGTCAGGGCCATAAATAATACTCGAAATAATTCCTAGCTTATCCGCCATCATCATATCTCCAGAGGTTAAGGTTTTTTCTTCTCCGTTTAATAACTTATATTGCTCAGTACCCTTGGCTAAATCAACAGTGATGGGAAATTGAATTGCATCTAGAGAATGACCTGCGGTAAGCAAAAAATTCTTCAATTCTGCCATAAACATGACCATAACCAGAGGATTTATACTAGGTATTGATTTATTCTTATGAATGAGTGACTCAAGTTGAAGTAAAACATGGTAAGTCTTTTTAAACTGTTTGTAATAATCAATGTATGCCTTGATGGGTTCTAAAAGAGCAAGGTCTGCACGGGCATAGCCCAGGTATTGATTTCTTAAATTAGCTTCTATCTTAAGCTTTTCCTCTTGAAGTTTGGTTTCTCCTGCAAGATTGACTTGAATCTTTTTTAAAATGATAGCCCCGATGCATCCACCCGGATAGGCATTTTTTAAATCATTGGATATTTGTAACATATCATTCCCCTCGAATATTCCCATAAATCAAGCTGAATCGTCTTAGAATTTATCTTTTCCCTTAAAATACTATTATCTACTCTATATAGTATAATGTTTTCCTAAAAATATCTTTCATTTTATCAGATCTGTTCTATTGCCAAACTGAGTCCATTGATGACTTTTTCTTTAGATTTCTTATTGATTTGATTGCTATTTATCATGACTAAGTAGAATGTATCATTTTCAATTTCATCATTTATTTATGATATTATACATCTCTCCTAGTTAACTGACAATAAGCTTAGCTCTTGTTAACTTCAAAGTCTTTTTGTTAAATATTGTTTATACAGGTATATTTCTAATTACTATCTTCTGTTTACTTTTTGGAATATTAATTTTTATAAATTACATTAAAAAAATTTATGTACTTCAATCGAATCTCTCTTGATAACTAATCTTTATTACATTGATTTTTTGAATTTTTATTTATTAAAAAGACTACATTTTTATGAAATAATATTATTTTTTTCTTGAGTTAAAAGAGATACTACTACTATTGTCAAAAAGCTTAAAGGTATGGAAATAATTCCTGGATTGCTAAAAGGTATAGGTGCTATATCCGGATTAAGACCGTAACTGGTATACATACTTGGTGACAGAAGAATCATTACTACAGCTGTAAGAACGCCAACAATGATAGAAGCCACAATGCCCTTGACTGTTGTTTTCTTCCAAAACAAAACCATCAAAATAGCGGGCAAATTAGCTGACGCAGCAATAGCAAATGCCAACCCAACTAAGAATGAAACGTTCATCCCCTTAAAAAGAATCCCAAGAATGATAGCGATTATTCCTACACTAAATGCAGTAATTTTACCAGCAAAAACCTGTTGTCTATCTGTCATTGGTATACTCCTAAAAGTCCCAAGCAAATCATGCGCAACCGCACCCGCTGCAGCCACAAGAAGGCCACTCACTGTACCTAAAACCGTTGCAAAGGCAATGGCAGATATTGCTGAAAATAAAAAGACTCCAAATGATTTCGCTAGAAGCGGAGCTGACATATTGCTTGATGTTAGATTAAGTACTCCACTGGACATCGCTCCTAAACCCATAAACAAAGTAAGTATGTAGAAAAAACCAATTGAGGCGATTGCTACAATTGTTGATTTCCTGGCATCTGCAGGTGTTTTTACAGTGAAGTAACGGATAAGAATATGTGGTAAAGCCGCTGTTCCGAAAAACAAAGCAAGCATTAAAGAAACAAAGTCAAGCTTTTCAGACAATGAACCCTCTACCTTAAATTGTAAACCAGGTCGTAATATCTTATTACCAGGTGTTTCAACTGGATAATAAATAATAACTTTATCCTCTCCGTCTTTAAGGGAAGTACTTTCCCAGCGCTTGGCTATGGTGTTTTTGTTGGTAAAATATGATAGGAACTCGAAAGGATTAATACTTCCGGTCTTTTCTTGTTCGCCACTTTGATTACAGATCTTTTCAAGGTTTCCAACTTGACGAAGCTGATTTTCCTCAGAGGCAGGGTTTCCGTTAACAAGCAATTCACCACTAGATTTCCTAACTTCAGACTGTGTTTCCTTCAGGATAATATTACCTTCTAGGTCAATATCCTTGAGCCACCAGGTTTGAATACCATCTTTTGAAAGCTTTAAAAATGTTTTCTCTTTATTGGTAACTTCGCCCTCTTTAACATAAGAGATATCTACTGGTGTAATTTCATCTTCCTGAAGTTTTGCTTGAATCGTGGAATATTGGTAAAAAGAAACCTTTCCACCTTGATCGGGCTCGGTACTTAAACCCTGGATAAATATATAAATACATAAAATTGTTGAAAAAATGATTAAAAGGGATCCTTTAATAAATTGAACATAAGTTGTAGATGTCATCCCTGCGGTAGCTACTATTGTAATTACTATCAAACCTACCATAATAACACCTACGTAATGAGGAAAACCAAAAAGTGGCGTGACCAAAGCTCCGGCACCTACCATCTGAGGAATAAGATAAAAAATGGAAATTATCAATGTGCTAATTCCGGCAGTAACACGGATAGCTTTTGAGCCAAACTTTAAATCAAGGATATCAGCAAAGGTATATTTGCCCAAACGTTTCATAGGCTCAGCTACTACAAATAGTGCGACCATCCAGCCGGCCAGGTATCCTATGGAATAAAGAAATCCATCATAACCCACTGTTGCAATCATTCCGCAGATACCCAAGAAAGACGCTGCAGAGAGATAATCCCCTGCAAAAGCCATGCCATTTACCACCCAGTGTATCTGTCCGTGTGCAGCAAAATAACCTTTTGAAGTCTTTGTTTGTTTTGCAAAGTAAAAAGATAGCCAAAGAACTGTCCCTACAAAAATAACAAATATGAAAATTGGAAGAAATGCCATCACTTATCTCCTTTCTTCGAGAAAGTATCTTTAAATTCAGCTTCTTTTTTTGAACACATGCTATTATAAATTAAAGCAAGAATCAAAGCGAATATTATTAGTCCGATTCCATAGACTAATGCCAGATTAAGACCACCGAAAATGATTCTTTCCATCAAAAAAGGATTGCTTATATTAATAACTATAAAACCAAAATAAACGAGTGCATAGAGTAAAATCATATACATTCCAATTCTCACCTTATAAGCAGTCATATTTTCAGAATCTGACTTCTTAATATTCATTTAGAGCTCCTTTTTGTTTCTTAAAATATTAAAAAAATTTGATCGATCTTATTTACTAAAATTAATTAAAAAAAAATGTTTGTTAAAAATAAAAAACAAGATATATTACTAAAGCTTTATCGAAAGAAAGCGATCATTTGTTTGGGTGGTCAAAAAAAATCTTAGGTTAACATAAAAGAACGGGAGTTTAAATTTTGCTGGTAATTAATCAAGTATAAAAGGTCTAAATACTCACTATTTTATTACTTTTTTTAATATAGATTAAGATAATATCTTTTCTCTACATTCTACCATAACTTTCTATTCTTATCTTACATATTTTATTGAATCTTTTTTGGTTTTCTTCCTGTCCAGTTTAAATTATCTAGTTAATCTTTATTGCCTAATCTACGGGATTTAGATAGTATGAGCTAACTTCTTTTTTTACTACAATCAGTAAATTTCGGGAACTAATGAGTGAGTCTTTGGCGTACTGCATCGAACAAAATAATTCCAGCAGCAACAGAGGCATTTAATGATTCAGTAGATCCTAAAATAGGTATTTTAATTATTTTTAAAGCACTATTCTTCCATATTTCCTTTGGCCCTTTGTTTTCGTTTCCAATGACTAAAGCAAAAGGTGCTTTTAAATTAATCGAGAAGTAATACTCTTTACTTTCTAAGTCTGCCACTAAAATATTAATCGAGTGATCATTTAACCATTGAATCATCGCTTCATCATCAATATTGCGTACAATGGGTATCTGAAATACCGAGCCCATCGTAGATCGAATAACCTTCGGGTTAAATAAATCGACCGTTCCTTTCGTTAATAAAACAGCGGTAGCTTTCGCCGCAGCGCTTGTCCTGATCATCGTACCAAGATTTCCTGGATCCTGAATGCCATCCAGCACAACGATCAAAGGATTTTCATCAAGAACGAGACCTTCTAACTGTATTTCTTCTTTTTCAACTACAGCGATGATCCCCTGAGAATGAACCGTATCTGAAATTCCCTTAAACAGTTGATTGGCTAGTCTTAAAGTCTGGTAATTCTGGATCAACTTTAACTCGCTTTCTATCGTTTCATCCATTAGGACATATTTGATTTTTGCCCCTCTACTTATGGCCTCTTCAACGAGTCTACTGCCCTCTAATAAATATAACTGAGTACTTTCACGCATTTTCTTTTGTTTTAAGCCCTTAATCATCCTATAGATTGAATTTTCTTTGGAAATAATTTCTTGCGCATGTTTCATTCATGATTTCTCCTTACCAGTGTGATCTCTATTTTCGTCCATTCGAGATTTATAAATTTTATATCGCTATTGTTTTCTTTTTACTTAAAAGTAAAATCTCTGTTCTATTTTTTAATGCTCTTCCGAGGGAACTTCATGGATATTTCTTATTATATTACTTTTTTATGATAAGGTTTATATTAAATTTAGACTTTAATTTTTATAGGGAATGGAATCTTTTTTATCTTGAAGAATAAAAAAATAAAAAAATAAGGAAGCATTCTGGACTTTTTTTAATCCCAAACTAAGCATTCCTTATCTTTTTCAACGTGAATATGAATCAATAAATACTGAATACAGTGTGAAGAATAAACAATCAATACCATATCTCAAAATGGTCTCGCAAGACCAGCTCATGTGATGATGGCACTGGTATATAAGAATAGATGCAGTAAAAAAATATCCTGCCATTCTTTTAAAACCAAAGATTTATCTCTCTATTTGCCTCACTGAGTGATTCTGAAGCATGAACCAAATTCATTAGCACTCTTTTTTGGGGAGTCGAATAATCCGGTGAATCGATTGAAAAATCCCCTCTTATCGTACCCAATTCAGCAAACAGAGGTATTGTGCTCCCAACAATTTTTCTTGTGACTTCAACAGCATGGTTTCCACTAAGAATCATGGCAATTGTTGGACCCGAAGTAAGGTGCTGAATCAGCCATTTTCTAATGATTTTCCCTATTTCTATCACATCAACTGTGCCTAAATCATCCATAAGATTCAATTGAAATTTCTGATAGGTTTCGATCGTTTTTCCCCCGGCATTTCTAAGCCAATTCAAATCATCGGGATAATGTTTTTTTACAATTTGCTCATCCGGAATTAACAATTTCATCTCATCTAAAATCAAGCCGATTCTTTCGAATCTGGAAATAATTTCTCCTACCAATCCCCTTTGAACCGCATCAGGTTTAATTAAAACTAAGGTCCTTTCTAACATTTGGATTGCCTCTGTGTTTTTTCTATGATTTAAAATTGTGCTAAAGTGCTCTCTTGACTGTTCTTTCTCATCGTACACTCTTTATGATAACGTCTTTATTTGCTTTGATTAACCTTTTTCTGTTCTTCCCGGTATGCTTTTTCTCTCATCAAATTTCGATAATCCCGTTCTTGGAAAGAATATTTGAAATTCGTATGGGTGTCATAGATACCT
>JAFGSC010000075.1 GCA_016934875.1 Candidatus Atribacteria bacterium | reverse complement strand
TATAAACAGGGAGAACAATAATTTTTATATGAAAAGTGGGGAATTTTCAATTCCATTTTTTGAGGAAATTAACTTTCCACTTGACAACAACAAAGATCGGAAAAGACTATGAATAGGTTTTTCAGTATCACATGTTTATTCGAAAGCATCAAACCAATAACGAACCTACAATTTTATCGTGGTGTTTACTGGTATGCTCTTTTCCAGGAATTATTTTCAGCTTACTTTTCCAAAGAAAAAAATAAAAACATTCTCGCAGATAATGGAATTCGTATAATTCCCGTCAGTAAAGGACCAAGTTATATTGGTAAAGCAAAAGAATTAGCTGTTAATCTTGTATTCCCAGCTTCTGTAATGGTGGAAGTACAAAATGTTTTAGAAGATCTTACTGAAGGAAATTACAGAAAATTTAATTTCGATAAAAACGCTCACTTCATTCCCGGAATAACTATAAAATACAAATCTTCAATTTGCAACATTTGCGGAAATATCTGGAAGCATTGCGACTGCATTCATGTTGATGAGAGTATCTTGGAACCTGAAGTCGATCATCTACAGACCTTAAATGAGTTTACTATCCTTTTTATTACTCCTCTCAGATTGAAAAGAAGAAAATCTATCAGAACTAAACATCATAAATATATCGATCAGGAAAATCTGGATGCAGTCTCCTTTATAGATTCTCTAAATCAGCAATATGGTGCAAAATTAGAACCGGAAACTATCAAATTTGGCGAACATTTCTGTATCTGGCTGGATTGCAGATATAAAAAAACCATGGGTGGAATAATTGGTTATACCAAGGTTTATGCCTCTATGCCCAAACATGTAGCTCAGATTATGGTAGTAGCACAATATCTTGGAATTGGTACCAATAGATCTTTTGGTTTTGGTTTTTTCAGAATTAAAGAACTTGAGAATTGTCGTCGAATTAGATCAGCAAAAAGATCATATATTTTTAATTCTACCATTAGTAAGGAAAATCTGAATAGAACAATGAAAAGAATGAACAATCATTCCCCCGGACCAGACGGTTTAACGATTAATGATCTAAAATATGCTGGTAGTGATTATCTGGATAAAATTAGTGATTTGCTACAAAGCAGTAAATATGAACCTGGCAAGGCTTTGCATTACATAAAAGTTAATAATACCGGTAAACATAGAGAAATAGCCATCAACAATATAACCGATAGACTTATAAGTAAAGCTGTAGCAGATAAATTTACCGATATTCTGGATGATCTATTTCCTAAATATTCATTTGCTTTTCGCAAAGGAAAATCTGCATTTAAAGCAGCTCAGGCAGCTCAATCTTTTTTAAGAAATACCAGATTCAAACCGCTTTTAAAATGCGATATAGAAATTTTTTTTCCTTCGATTCCCTTATCCAGATTATTAGAACTAATTTCTGCATTGTTTTATGATGATGAGATCGCAAAATTACTAAAAAAATTGCTAACCAATCAGAGCGGATTGCCGGTAGGTAATCCTGTTTCTCCAGTATTATCAAATTTGTATCTTTTGAATTTTGATAATTTCATTGCTCAGAATGAACTGAGGATGATCCGTTTTTCCGATGATTTTATAATTTTTGCAGAATCTGAACGCGAAGCAGAAGATATTAAAAAGCTTATAAATCAAAGATTAAACAGCGATAAACTGAAACTAAATAAAGAAAAAACTATTATCTATGACAATGTTGAAGAGATAGAATTCCTGGGATACAAAATAACCCAAAACAATATTATAAAACAAAAAGCGAACTTAAATAAACTGATTTCAAGCTGGCTGCCGTTATTTGAATACAATTTTAAACATACTAAAACAATTTATATTACTTTTAACACTAAAAGTGCAAGAACTTATGGAAATTATTTATTGATCGAATCAGATGATGAAACAAAACAAATAGCCTGGAATGATATTCACAGAATTGTGATAATTGGCAAGTCACGTATCAGCGGTGGTGCTATTCGTAAAGCGATGTTCAAAAATATTCCGATCAAATTTCTTACTATTACGGGCAGGCAAGTAGGTTTTTTCTCTCCGGTTGAATCATTTTCAAAAATTGATGATGAATTCAAAACGGATTTTATAAGTTTAGAAAATTTCAAGAAATCTTTCATGATTAATATTGTTAGAAGTAAAATTAATAATCAGTACAACCTTTTGCGAAAATTTGATATACATGAACCAAAATTATTATTTTATCAATCTAAAGCTGGAGAGATTCAGGACAAAAATCAAATTCTGGGATTGGAAGGTATTTCTTCTGTGTTATATTTTAAACATTTAAGAGAACTATGTAAACCTTTTCCATTTGAAAAAAGAATTTATCATCCACCCGAAGGTCCTGTAAATGTAATGTTGTCTTTCGGATACAGTTTGCTTTATAATCGGATTGCTGAAATATTGAAAGGCTATAATTTGAATCCCTTCGATGGTATATTACATCAAGCCAGAGGGAAACATATGGCTTTAGTGTCAGATTTCCTGGAAAACTACCGTTTCCTGGCAGAAAATATCACTCTTAATTTGATCAATCTGAAAATGATAAAATTGGAAGATTTTGAAACCTTTGAATATAAATCTAACAACTTCACAAAAATGTCTGATTATGGTTTTAGAAAATATATTCACCGTTTCGAAAAAGTAATGGTCAGAGAATATAAAGATGAAATGGGAAAGAGAGTTCCGATGGAGCAACTTTTGAATGATAATATACATAAATTTGTAAGATGTTTACATCTTGGAATTGAATACTCTCCGATCGATCATTTCCAAATTCGTTAAGGCTTTGGATAGTGTATTATCTGATAGCTTATGATATTGAAAATAATAAAATCAGAAACAAAATTGCCAAATATCTGGAAAAGAAAGGCAAAAGAATTCAAAAATCGGTTTTTCTGCTTGACATAAATCTTTACGTACTAAAAAAATTAAAGAGTGATCTGGAAAAACTGAACAATAAAAATGGTGTGATTCATTTGTTCAGGATTTGCAGTAAATGTAAAAAAGAAGCCCAATATATTGGCGAAAAGCAACCATTGTGCATTATTTGTTAGGATGCTTTATAGAAGTGGGATGAAAACAAAAGTTATACCGGAATTATTAAGATATCCCCAAACAGCGGATTAAAGATTGACGGTAAAAAGAGAAAAAAGATTTTCATCCTTTTATTAGAATGACCTTTCCGCAAGGGAAGGTATTTATGCAAATCATCAGAAGGTGTTTTCTTTTTTGATCATTAAAAAAATCATTAAGTGAAAACAAAACCTGTTTTGCGAAATACTAAAAGCAGCAAAAGTGGACAATATGTGGGGCTAAAAGTCTATTTTACAGAGTTTTGTGCAGATTATTAACAAGGAATGGCTAACTTATTGTAATATAAGGGCTTGCGAAAACCTGTAATTTTTTGCAGTTTTTTTGGTGAAAATTTTAGAGGTTTTGTAAAATGGCGATTTTCAGCCTCTGTTTATGCAGGTTAACAGGGGTACTGTTTTAGAATGAGTGTTTGCAGACACTGTTACGACACTGGTTCACATTCTGCTAGTTGATGATCAATGCATCCGTTTTAGAATGAGTGTTTGCAGACACTGTTACGACCTACCACCAATTTAGAACAATTCCTAACATTGGTAAGTTTTAGAATGAGTGTTTGCAGACACTGTTACGACGTTGCTGGTCAGGAGTCACTCCAGGAACTTCAGTGCTGTGTTTTAGAATGAGTGTTTGCAGACACTGTTACGACACCGTTAATGTAAATTTCATCTTCGTTATGCTTTGTTTTAGAATGAGTGTTTGCAGACACTGTTACGACCCAACGTCTACAACTTTCACTTTAATACCCTTTTCTGTTTTAGAATGAGTG
>JAFGSC010000354.1 GCA_016934875.1 Candidatus Atribacteria bacterium | reverse complement strand
CTTGAGAGTACCGATTTCTCTTCTTTTTTCATTTATGCAATCATGCGTAAACCCTCTGTTCTTGAAATATCAATACGTTCTCGGATGAATTTCGTAAGGATTGATATTTTACTTGAATCTGCGAGAAATTCTGTGAGTGTATTTCTCATGGCGATAGCCGTTACTAATTCTGAGGGGCAAATACCAGGCCGTATGGTACGAATCCATGAACCGAAATGTGACCAGACGAGTTTCGGAAAAACAGAAGAAAGATACATTAAAAGTCCTTGTGATATGAGACCGGTCTGGATGTAACGATGATAGGCATCAATTTTTCGGCGAACGGCGTTACGATAAGAAGTACTTTTTCTGTGTAGGTACTGATTGCCTGAAGTTCTTCGGATAGGGATCATAGTTTTCATCCAGAAATGATAAGCGTAAACTCCCACTGTTCGAAGAGCCTGTTTGAAGGAGACTTCGATTTTAAATCGTAGTCCATAGAGGCGTATAATCTCCAGGGGCGCAAGCCCCAAATCTGTGCACATCAAAATAATCAATCCCCTGGCGGGATGATTCACGATAACAAATCGGACAAGTATTCCCACTGGTCGCCACAGTAAATCAAGACAGCGAAACCGAATTTGAATATTTTTTTCTCCGTATACCGGGCTTTGCGCAGTTTGCATTAACACTGGATCATTGAATAAATCTCGGAGGTGAATTTTTTCTCCATATGTGGACGGACGTCCGGGGCTTTTGTTCTTAAGCGGAGGTTCAGCGGGAAAATAGGCCACTGCGTTAGATCTGACACATGTTATAAGGTGATTGCCCTGGGCGAGCAATCCGCGAATAATCTTGCGGCTGGCATAATAGGCATCAGCAATGTAATAAAACTTCTCTCCCATCTCAAGAGAATCAATAAGAAGAACCATTTTGTCTAAGAGTGTTCTTTTATCCCTGTTTGAATAAATAACACCTTCGTGTATCCGGCTGACAAGTGGAATAGCAAATATTCCCTGCAGAGCATCTGCAAGAATGGCAATCGCCTGGCAAGAATGCCCCATTATGTACTCAGGTTTTGTGTTGGAATCGGATTGCTGATGCAGCCTTTTGACTGCTGGCATTTTTTTGCCTGCTTTGGATACTTTCAAACCGTCTCCGACTAAAACCAGTTTCCCATTTATCCGTAAAAGTGATGGATGTGTTTTAAGTATCAATGCGACCCATGTTCTGGTGAGCTTTTCCAGATTCAGCGCCTTGCTGTGGAAAAAATCAAGGATTCTGTCATAACATGTTTCTTTCAATCCTAAAGACCGCACAAAACTTGTAACACCCAATAAATCCCCTCTTACCGTCATACCGGCCAAACATGTTGAGAACCAAAGAAAGGTTCTTAAACGCGAACAGGTTGATCGCAATTGCCAAACCATTTTCCACCACTGAATCCATAGTTCCATAACATTTCCTTTTTAAAAAAGTTCTTGACAAAATGGTATAGCATATATATGCTATATATTATGAAAAAGAAAAGACTTCAACAAATCCAAAATGAGATTAAAAGAATTAAAAGGGAACTTCAGAAAATTGGGGATATGCGGCCAGGATCACTGACTCAGCAATATCGCATCCCAAAAGAGAAGATTGGCCCATATTACCAAATCAGCTATACTCACAAAATGAAAAGTCATACTGAGTATATCAGACCAATGTTCATTGAGGAAATCCGAGAACAGATCGGTGCATATAAACGTTTTAAAAAATTGGTGGGAAAATGGATAGAATTAGGAATAGAACAGTCAAAATTGAAGATGGATATTGACAAAAACTCAAAGGAAATGTAGTTTAGAACTCGGTACTCTCAAGATAATGGACTTTGTTCAAGTTTATATGTTTTAATAATATTGCCCATTTTCTATACTTTGAAGTAAAAATATAATTTTTTTTCTTACAGACTTTTTGATATTGGATTTAAACTTTTCTTTTCCATGTAAATTTAAATTATCATATTGTTCAGAAAAAAATAATATTGTTGATGGTTTTAAATTAAATACTTCAGAATATTTATTTATTAGTTCAAGGGAAGGTGTTTTTTTATTGTTTTCAATTTCAGAAAGATAGCTTTGAGATATTGATAATTTTTCAGCCAATTCTTTAGCTTTAAGATCATGAAATATTCTTATAAGCCTTAGTGCTTCATTTACCATTTAGACTCCTTTAAAGTGTTTTAAGTAAAATTAAGGGTAAGTTCAATCATTAAAAAACTCAATTACTTTAATGATAATTTGGATAATGATTTTTCTATATTTCCATAAAAAATTCAAAATCCATCGAACAAGAAATGATATTCGATTTTTCATTATTTTTAACCTTTCTACCTGTCAATCATGGTTAATCCCATGAATGTTGACAGATCGCCACGAGAAAGGTTAGGTAATCATTTTTTTTGTCCCCTTAATCTTATTTGAAGCAGCTGAATCGCAAAGCTGCTATGAGAGACATCGTAATGGACAAAACCATAAAACGAAACCATAAAGCAAAACCATTGATGCCCCTAAATGTTGAGTTGTTTTACCAACTCTCAAGCAGTATTAAATACTACTCACAAAATATGTGGCGTTAGACCGTAAATAGTGTCGAACATTAATAATATACAACATATTGTATGAATGTCAAGTAATAATATCGCTTACAGCGAATTATTGCTTTGTT
>JAFGSC010000353.1 GCA_016934875.1 Candidatus Atribacteria bacterium | reverse complement strand
TTATGCCATTCGGGAGATTCAAATTCATCGTTTTCCTCAAACAGGTCTTTCCAAAGATATTCCATGATTACCAGTTTTTCATTTTTTGGAAGTTCCTGAATATTCTGCAATAAGCTCATATTAATGTCTCTTTCCTATTAAAAAATTTTAATTTTCTTATATACATACAGTTCAGACCAAATTTTCACATTTTTTCAACCACAACTATCTGTAATAGTTCCTGAATCTACGTCCTTACCATCATTTCACTATTTTTTATGTCATTCACGGATCACATAACGATGGTCTCAGGGGTTTTGCGCCAAGAGTTTCTGTCCAACAACACGATTTTAGACCAACCACTCCAAATTGAAAATTAATAGAACGCGTTAAAAATCCCCTGCAGATGCTTGTTATACATTTTTTTATTCTCTGTTCAACGGTGTAGTTTATGAAAAGTAGCAGAGTTTTTATCACTAATTTTCGGTTTATAATTGAACTTTATTTTATGTTTATACTTTTTTTTAGCACTCATTCCGCTATTTCTTATATACATTATTACGAGCTATTTCTTCTTAGTATTTTAATAAAACGATTATATACGATTTCCGAAAAATTCCATGTGTATCCTTCAAAATCAGTTGTGTTCAAAAATTGAATGACAACCGTGTCGATGTCTTTGTGGTATTTGGCAATACTCTGATAGCCAGGGATCAATCCCGTATGGTCATACTCGTAAATAGAAGAATAGATTGCCTGTTCCTCTTCATCAAACACTGACCCATCGTTTAATGCCCGCAAAAATATACCCACATCTTCTGCTGTCGCTATCATTGAGCCATAATCAGCCGTCTTAATATCGTACTCAATGCCAACGTAGTAACCACTCATCACATCGTCTATATTAACTTCACTGAGCGAACCAAAGGTATTGTTCAGCTTAAGTGGTATTAATATTTCCTCCTTGATGTATTGGAACTTGCTGTAACCCAACACCTTTTTAATGAGTTCGGAAATCAACAAATAATTGGTGTTTGAATATTCATAGTCTTCACCTGGTTCAAAAGTAGCCGGTAAATCAAGTACTCGTTCAAGCGCTTCTTTGCTGCTTTTGGGTGGATCTGTCCAAAAATTTGGGGTGTCGGTTAAATTGGGAATGCCACTTCGATGCTGCACCATCATTCTCAAAGTTATTTTTTCTGCATTTTCAATTCTTCCCACAAGCTCCGGAAAGTAATCAGCAAGTGTTTTATCCAAAGATAAACGTTTATCATTGACCAATTTAGTGATTGCAACAGCATCATATAACTTGCCGATACTGGCAATCTTGAATAAGGCTTTCGGGTCGGCAGGTATTTTATTTTTTCGGTCATGCCAGCCGGCTGCATAAAATGCTGGTGGTTTGCCAGATTCGTCCACATAAACAATAATTCCATCAAATCCATGACCAATGGCTTCATTTACTTGTTCTTGAACCGTATCAGGTAGTGGAGCTAACCACGCCTTTACCAAAACCCATGGTACAAAAAACATGGAGATTATGGCTGCAATAGGCAATACTATTCTGAGTATTCGTTTTGTTTGTTTCTTCATCATAATGTCATATTACCTATGTAAATTTTTATTTTTATTACATTGCTTATAGCGATTGTGTAAAACATTATTAAGTTTATTCCCTAAATTGACGGGCTAAACGCAATTGTGTATATTTTCCTTTTATCATTATCATGCAGATCGTTGTACACTGGTAATGAGACTGTATAGAAGGTAAATTTAAAATATTATACCCTGCCACCTTTGATGAGCAGCCAAACCGCAAAGGCCATTTCACCGATAATACTTGGTATTGCTACTAATGCTAAAAAGATTGAACTATATTCTTCATAGTTATGGAGTAAGAAGTGTGCACTTGTATCAACCATATATATTATACCTGCAATAATAAGAAATACTGCAATTATCTTGGGCTTTCCAATAATCAATCCCAACAGTATAAGATGAATTCCAAAAAAGAACAGTCCTATTAGCCATATAATATTAAAAAGGTCAATTTGTTTTAGAATTTCTTGACCAGTAGTTGATACCAATGCAACAGGAAGGGCAAATATTGCAACACCCATTATAGCAGCATGCATCATTCTGAAAAGTGTACTAAGTCCTGAAAATTTGTGTGTTCTATATAATTCGTATAAAGCCCATGCAACAACAACATCAAAAACAACTGTAACCATAAAAGCTAAAATCCCAAATCTTACAATCACATGATTCTGCTGAATGGTCACTAAAGGATCTTTCAGGATTGATTCGATTACGAAAAAATTAGCAAATATTGCAGCAAAAAAGATAACCAGGTAACTACAACCTGTGATTATCGACAATGTTCTTGGTTTCATAGTTCTATCCTTTTTTTTGTATATAAGATCAAATTTCACAATTACATACTCGCTTTGCTATAAATCACGGGCATCTGACCTTTCCATTTCATCCATAACTCTTGATCGGTAATTAGGGTCTGCTGAAAAATATATTAATATTAATAAAATCAATTATTTCTAAGATAAAAAATCCTTATAATTAACCATCCAAATG
>JAFGSC010000074.1 GCA_016934875.1 Candidatus Atribacteria bacterium | reverse complement strand
GCAAGTATCGAAAGAAAAAATCCGGGCTGTAAAATTCCTATTTATCCAAAATGCCAATGTTAGCAAAATGAATAAATAGAAAAATCGTATCAATTTTATCTTGTAATAATAAGCAGTTAAATATAATTTAAAGTCGCTAAATAGCAGTAAACATCGGCTTTTAACAAGGAGGCCAAGAGCTGCCGGGTTTTTTTTCAGGCTTTTTTATAACCCTGATGTTCCTCAATCTTTCTCGCTTATAATATGTGAGTCAGTTTGCACCACCCGGCCCCTTACCTTGTTGTTTTGCCTTCTTAAATCATTGCCCTAAGCGAAAAAAAATTCATAGAGATTTTTATACAAAAAGTGTATGGTGTTGATCACATTTCTTAATAATATTGATTTTATGGTAATTAATATGGAGCAAATAAAAACAGAAATCCTCACTGGTGATTGTCTAGATATTCTCAAAAACTATCCCGATAATTTCTTTAATTTAATAGTAACATCACCCCCTTACGCAGATAGCAGAAATAATACCTATGGTGGCATTAGCCCTAATAAATATGTTCAATGGTTTTTACCGAGAGCCAGAGAATTTCTGAGAGTCTTACGTCCAGACGGAACTTTTATATTAAATATTAAGGAAAAAGCTGTAAATGGTGAACGCCACACATACGTTATAGAATTAATTTTGGCTCTAAAGAAGCAAGGTTGGCTTTGGACAGAAGAGTTTGCATGGCATAAGAAAAATTGTTTCCCTGGTAAATGGCCCAATCGCTTTAGGGATGCATGGGAACGTTGTCTGCAATTTAATAAATCAAAAAATTTTAAAATGTATCAAGAAGAAGTTATGGTTCCTATGGGTGCATGGGCAAAAACCAGGCTAAAAAAACTCAGTGTTACTGATAAAATACGTGACGAATCAAAAGTTAATAGTGGCTTTGGGAAAAATGTTTCAAACTGGTTAAAACGAGAGATGGCGTATCCAACAAATGTTTTGCATTTTGCTACAGAATGCTTCAACAGAAACCATAGCGCAGTATTTCCAAAAGCGTTACCTGAATGGTTTATGAAACTTTTTACAAAAGAATATGATTGGGTACTTGACCCTTTTGCCGGCTCTGGAACAACTAATGAGGTTGCTCAGGAATTAAATCGAAATTCGGTTGGTATCGATATCTTACCGGAATATTGTAAACTTGCTAAAGAGCGGACAGGCAATTATCAATACAGAATATGTGAGGAAGAAGCTGAATATGCAAGCGATAACACAAGATAAAATAGTAATATACGTTGAAGAAAACATCCCTTACTTTCATCACAATCGGCTAGAAAAGCTTGAAAAACTTAAGCTTAATGAAGTCTTAAAACGTAAAAATCCCTATCTTTTCAAAGTAAAACATATCACTACAGCTGGTGATTTTATAAAAACAATTCTTGAAGCTTTTCTTTCATCTCAAGAGGAGAGCCTATTCGGCGGTTTTTTAGAAGGATTGGCTGTATATATCTGTAATTATGTGTATGGAGGTAACAAATCATCCGCTGAAGGCATAGATTTAGAATTTGAAAAAGATAATGCCAAATATATTGTATCCATAAAATCTGGCCCTAATTGGGGTAATTCCAGCCAAATCAATAAGATGAAAGATAATTTCCGAAAAGCAAAAAAGGTTTTGAAAACAAATATCTCAACATCACAAAATGTAATTGCAGTTAATGGCTGTTGCTATGGAAAAGACAATTCACCAGATAAAGGAGAATATTTAAAATTGTGTGGCCAAAGATTTTGGGCTTTCATTTCTGGAAACGAAGACTTATACACTGACATTATTGAACCTCTCGGACATAAAGCAAAAGATAAAAACGATCAATTCCATGAAGCATATGCTAAAGTTGTGAACAAATTTACTCTCGAATTCATTGCAAATTATTGTGATCCTAGCGGTGCAATACATTGGGAGAAAGTTCTTAAATACAATTCTGGAAAAGACTAAGGCCAACAAACACTCAAGATGACCTTAACTGGCCGTGAAATGGATAACCACTCGATAAATGGGCGTGAGGTGCCTTAGTTCAATCTTTAGCAATACTGGAAAACAAAATGGAAATAGTAATTGATGCTTCAGTGCTTGTTGATATTTGGGTTAAGAGTAGACCCCGGCACCAAATTGCGTGCAAATTAGCAAAATATATCAAGGAACAGCATATCGATGTATTTATACCTATGCATGCATTATTAGAGTTGAAATGTGCTATTGACAACGAACGTCAATCACCCGGAAAGGGCGATCTCAGTAAAAAGATATTTAATAAGAATGAACCACTAGAAATTAATACAATTTCAATCGATCAATCTTTTATAAAAAATTATCTTGATTTATCAGTTCCTTATATAAAAGCAGGTGATCTACCTTATATTTTAATTGCAAAAAAGAAAAAGAGTTATTTGTTAACAGAGGATAAAGAACAATATAAAGTAGCATCTTCTGTAGGCATAACAGCTTTTAAAATAAAAGAGTTTTTAGACACAAAAAATTCATAAACCGAGACGCTCTTTAATAATTTAGTTGTTAACCTCATTGAATCGGGTTAAGTCTCTGTATTGCTTGGGAAAGCAATAATAGATGTAGGAATAAAGAGGGTCTAAATTTGGTATTTGGCGAAATTGGCAACGTCGCCAAAATCGCCAAATAGCAGTATCAGAAAAAATTCCAGGTTAATTTATTCAAAATCGGCCATAATGCTAATGATGGCATTTTGGCCGAAATCAAAATATAAAGTTAATATTCTTTAATAATTACAGTCGGTTATTAAAATTTATATAATGGCCGAAATAGCAGGCAAAATCGGCTTTTAATCCCGGCTTCAGGTGAAAGCGTAAAAACCACGCTGCTCCTGAGCCGGCCAGTTAGCAATTCAAAATGAGGAGATATCATTGATAATAAGAAAGACAACTGAATCAGACCGCAATGAAATTCTGAATATTCACAAGCAAGCTTTTGGTAATGAAAAAGGTCCAGTAATTGCCAAACTTGTCGACGACTTATTAGATGACGAAACAGCAAAACCAATGCTATCTTTGGTAGCTGTTGAAAACAATAAGATAATTGGACATATACTCTACACAAAAGCAATAATCACCCAAACAGATACATCAGTATCAGCTCAAATATTAGCTCCGTTAGCAATTCTTCCCGCCGCACAAAAAAGCGGGGTCGGACAAAAGTTGATTAATGAAGGATTGAATCAGTTACAAAAAACAGGAACAGAGTTAGTGTTTGTACTTGGTCACCCGTCTTATTATCCGCGTTGTAGGTTCGCACCAGCAGGCGTGCAGGGCTTTGAAGCGCCCTACCCAGTACCCGAAGAACATTCCGCAGCATGGATGGTTCAAGAATTAAATGGTGATGTTTTAGGGCGAATTAATGGAAAGGTCAAATGCTCGAAAGTCTTAAATGAACCGCAACATTGGAGAGAATAGCGGTTGCTAACAATCCATGGGGAAGTCCATGAAAGAATGAAAATCAACGTCCATAAGAAACTAAGAAGCTTGACATTGAAAGTAAACCGAGACGCTCTTAAAAATTTAGTTGTCAACCTCATAGAATCGGGTTAAGTCTCTGTAATGTCTGGGAAAGCCATATTATATGCCGGAATAATAAAGAGCTTAATTTTGCTATTCGGGGAAAATGCCAGCATTGGCAAAATCCCCAAATAGCAGTGTCAAAAACAAAAATCCGGGCTGTAAAATCCTATTTACCGTTATGTTGTGAGCGCTCCTAACCCATTGAAACAACTAATGAATTAAAACGAGGCCTAAATATTTGAGATTTGGCAATAATATCAT
>JAFGSC010000073.1 GCA_016934875.1 Candidatus Atribacteria bacterium | reverse complement strand
GTATAGTTTATCTTAATCATATAACTGAGTAACTGGGCTTTTTACTGAATCATTGCATACAATATAAATCTTTACAGAAAAATCATTTCAAAATTTTGAAAAAAATATTTTGACATCTTGACTTTTATTTAGTAGAATCTATAGAAATTTAATATCCCATCAATAGAAGAATAGAGTAAGTGAAGTTAAGACTTAAGAGAGCCAAGAAATAGTGAAAATTTGGCAGTCATTCTTTACTGAAAATCGGTTCTTTTTGGAATATTCTGGAATAGCGAGATAAATAAAATAATCACGATCGCTTTATTTGCGTTACAATAATAATGAAGTTTAAAGAAAGTCTTTTTCTTTAATAAATTAGGGTGGTACCACGAGTCCTTCGTCCCTATTCTAATTCATTAGAATAGGGACGAAGGATTTTTTATTTACAAAATATAGACAACGATCAACTTTAACAAGCCAGATAAGAATTTCATCCTTTATGGTGAAAGGAGGAATAAATTTGAAATTAAGTGGAACCGAAATTGTAATCGAATGCCTAAAAAGAGAAAATGTAAAAGTTGTGTTTGGAATTCCGGGAGGCGCCATTATGCCTCTCTACGATACAATAGATAAAAAGGCTACTTTTGCCCATATTTTAACCAAACATGAACAGGGTGCGGTGCATGCTGCAGATGGTTATGCCAGAGCAACAGGAGAAGTTGGGGTATGCATTGCTACTTCAGGTCCGGGAGCCACAAATCTTGTAACTGGATTAGCTAATGCCTACTTAGACTCAATACCCATCGTTGCCTTTACCGGACAGGTGATCTCTCCATTGATAGGTACTGATGCTTTTCAGGAAGTCGATATTACAGGCATTACTCTACCAATTACTAAGAACAATTACCTGGTTATGGATGTTAAAAACCTTGCCTCAACGATTAAAGAAGCATTTTACCTAGCAAGAACCGGCAGGCCAGGACCTGTATTAATCGATCTTCCCAAAGACATTCAATTTGCAAAAACAGATTTTCATTATCCGGATAAAGATAAATATTTGGGTTACCGACCAACCATCAGAGGCAACCTTAACCAGATTAGAAAAACAGCCG
Source organism: Candidatus Atribacteria bacterium (assembly GCA_016934875.1). Lineage (GTDB taxonomy): Bacteria > Atribacterota > Phoenicimicrobiia > Phoenicimicrobiales > Stramentimicrobiaceae > JAFGSC01. The sequence goes on along the minus strand of JAFGSC010000073.1, from coordinate 1,807 downwards.
ATGCAATCCATGAAGCAATAAGACCTATTATCTATGCAGGTGGAGGTATTATTAATTCCAATGCGACGAATGAGCTTCAGGCATTGGTCAATAAAACCCATATTCCGGTCACTACAACCTTAATGGGCTTGGGAAGTTTTCCCGAGAACCATGACCTTTCATTGGGCATGTTAGGGATGCATGGTCTCTACTATGCAAATACAGCAATTAGTGAAGCTGATTTGATTATTGCTTTGGGTACCCGATTTGATGATCGTGTGACCGGCAATACAAAACAGTTCTGTCCAAAAGCAAAATTTATTCATGTTGACATTGATCCTGCAGAAATCAGTAAAAATATCAAAGTGGATATCCCGATAGTAGGGGATTTAAAATACGTCTTAACTAAATTAACACAACTGGTTGAACCTAAAAAAGAAACAGAATGGCTAAATCGAATTGCCGAGCTAAAACAAAAATATCCATTACAATACCAGCGAGATAACCAGCTAAGGCCTCAATATATCATTGAAAAATTATATGAACTCACTAAAGGTGATGCAATCATTGTTACGGATGTAGGCCAGCATCAGATGTGGGCTGCCCAATATTATCAATATCATCAACCCAGAAGCTTCATTTCTTCCGGAGGATTAGGGACAATGGGATTTGGCTTACCAGCAGCCATTGGGGCTCAGATCGGTTGTCCTAATAAGAAAGTTGTTTGTATAGCAGGAGATGGTGGTTTTCAGATGAATATCCAGGAATTGGCCACTGTTGTTAAAAATAAATTGCCCATTATTACCATAATTATGAACAATGGATATCTTGGTATGGTACGTCAATGGCAGGAACTTTTCTTTGAAAAGAGATATGCATCAACATCCTTAGATGGAAGCCCTGATTTTGCAAAACTTGTTCAAGTTTATGGAGGTAAGGGGGTTAAAGTTTATACAAAAGATGCTCTGGATGAAACCTTAAAAGAAGCTTTGTCGGATAATCAATTTATCTTAATTGATTGTATTATCCCTCCCGAAGAAAATGTATTCCCCATGGTTTCACCTGGAAAAGCAATTAATCATATGTTAGGAGAAAATAAATCATGAAACATACCATTGCTATATTAGTCAAAGATCATCCAGGAGTATTGGCTCGGGTTTCCAGTTTATTTAACAGAAGAAGGTTTAATATAGAGAGCATCGCAGCAGGTCACTCCGAAAAAAAGGGTATTACCAGAATTACAATTGTTACCGAAGGAGAAGAAGGCATTTTAGAGCAAATCACCAAACAATTGAATAAATTAATTGATGTTCTCAGAGTAAGAGATTTACCCAAGGATACCTCTGTAGAGAGAGAATTTGCCTTAATAAAAGTCTGGACTAAATCGACGGATCAACGTACCGAAATTATGCAATTGGTAGAAACTTTTCGAGGACATATTGTTGACATTGATAAGCAATCTCTTACCATTGAGGTCACTGGAACTGAGGACAAGATTAACGCTAAATTAAAGCTTTTAGAACCCTTTGGTATCCTGGAAATTTCTAGAACCGGGAAGATAGCCCTATCCCGAGGAGCAAATAGTATATTAAATTCATCAATCCATGCTAACGGTACCTTACCAGATTAACAGAATAGATAAAAAAGATAAGAAAATAATTTAAGGAGGTTATTTTATGGCAAAGATTTATTACGAACAGGATGTGAAAAAAGATTACTTGAAAAATAAGACAGTTGCAGTGATTGGTTATGGCAGTCAAGGAAGGGGTCAAGCTTTAAATTTAAAAGATAGTGGCGTCAATGTAGTTGTCGGATTAAGAGAAAATGG